>JANOOM010000634.1:0-2518 GCA_031421335.1 Armatimonadota bacterium | reverse complement strand
CAATCAACATACTCGCAATCGCTATGGGATAACATAGCGTGGGATGAAAGAAGCCCTAGAAGCCCCTAGTCTTTAGACTATGGGGAGTTATCACCCAAAGGACCCTTTCCCATGCCCCTTCCTAGCGACATCCTCACCCCCGGCGACAACCTCCTCGTGGAAGGCATCCCGCCGATCCCAAGGTCACTCGCCGACGGCCTGCGCCGCTACACCGAAGGTCGCGCCGCCGCGTTTGCCGACTGGCACCCGGTTCGGCGGGAGATGCTGATCCGTACCCGCTTTGCCGACACCTTCCAGGTGCATCAGGTCCTTCTTCCCGGCGGGGACCGGCGCCAGATGACCTTCTTCCCGGACACCGTCGGCGCGGCCTCGTACTCGCCAGCGACCGGCGACTTTTTCGTCTTCAGCAAGGACACCGGCGGCGACGAGTTCTCGCAGAACTACCGCTATGACTTCGAAGACGGCGAGGTCACGCGCTTGACCGACGGCACTTCCAAGAACAGTCAGGGCGTCTGGTGGCCCAAGAACGACAGGATGGCCTACACGTCCACGCGGCGCACGGGGCGGGACACCGATCTTTACACCATCTGCCCTGCCGACCCGGCGACCGACCGCCTCGTCGCCGCCCTGGAAGGCGGCGGCTGGGCGCCGCTGGACTGGTCGCCCGCCGACGGGGCGGGGCTGATCCTGGTCGGGGAATATGTCTCGATCAATGAAAGCTACTTGTGGCTCATCAGCGAGGAGACGGGCGAAAAGACCCTGCTGACGCCCAAAGGCGGCCCGAAAGTCGCCTACGCGGAGGCGAAGTTCGCCGCCGATGGCAAGAGTCTGTACATCCTGACCGACAAAGACTCCGAGTTCCTGCGCCTGGCCTCCCTCGACCTGGCGACGGGCAAGATTGCGCCCCTGACTCCCGACCTGGGGTGGGGGGCGGAGGAGATGGACGTTTCTGCGGACGGCGCCCGCATTGCCTTCGTCACCAACGAGGACGGCGTCGGCGTCCTGCGCCTGCTGGAGACGCGAACCGGTGCGCTGTCCGCCCCGAGCGGCCTGCCCGCCGGCGTCCTCGGCGGCCTGTGCTGGCACGCGAACGGCCGGGACCTCGCCCTGTCGGTGCTGTCGGCCCGGTCGCCCTCCGACGTTTACTCCCTAAACGCGGACACCGGGGCCGTAGATCGCTGGACCAAGAGCGAGACCGGTGGCCTGAACACGGACCGCTTTTCGGAGCCGGAACTCGTCCGCTGGCCCTCCTTCGACGGGCGCTCCATTTCGGGCTTCCTGTACCGGCCCGCCGCGCGCTTCACGGGTCGGCGTCCCGTCAACATCGTCATCCACGGCGGCCCCGAGGGGCAGGCGCGGCCCGGCTTCCTGGGCCAGAGCAACTACTACCTTAATGAGCTTGGCGTCGCTCTGCTCTTCCCCAACGTGCGCGGGTCGTCCGGCTACGGCAAGACGTTCCTGGACCTGGACAACGGCTTCCTGCGCGAAAACTCCTACAAAGACATCGGCGCTCTGCTGGACTGGATCGGGACACAGCCCGACCTCGATGCCGGCCGCGTCATGGTCAGCGGCGGCTCCTACGGCGGCCACATGACGCTGGCAGCCTCGTACCTCTATAGCGACCGCATCGCGTGTTCGCTGGACATCGTCGGCATGTCCAGCCTGGTCACGTTCCTGGAGAACACCGAAGGCTACCGCCGCGACTTGCGTCGCGTGGAATACGGCGATGAGCGCGAGCCGGCCATGCGGGCGTTTTTAGAGCGCATCGCGCCCATCAACCACGTCGGGGAAATCCGCAAGCCGCTCTTCATCGTCCAGGGCAAGAACGACCCGCGCGTCCCCGCCTCCGAAGCCTTGCAGATGGCCGAGACCCTGCGCGGCAACGCCGTCCCCGTCTGGTTCCTGATGGCCGACGACGAGGGCCACGGGTTCGCCAAGAAGAAAAACGTCGAGTTCCAGTTCTACGCCACCGTCCAATTCATGCGGGCGTTCCTGCTGGGCGGCGATGTGGATGCGTCCGAGTAGGGGAACGAAGCCATGGCGAAATACACCATAGACCTCGGCGCTGAGTTCGAGCAGCAGCTCAACCAGATCGCCAAAGACAAGTCTCTGCCAAAGTCGGAGATCATCTGCCGGGCGGTGGCTACCTATATCGTCATCAGCCGCGAAGCCGGTCAAGGCGGCAAAGTGACCATCACGGATGAGCAAGGCCATATCCTGAACCAACTCGCCGTGTGAATGCCTGGCTCTGAAGGGCCGGGCCTGATACTTCGGGCCGATTGGAATATAGCCATGGGATTTCGTCGAGACGGGGATGCCGCGCTACGCTGGAAGAGGTGGAAGCAGGCACAGGATGACCTCCGGGTGTCTGCCGGGTTATCGTCAGAGGTCACCGAAACCGAGGAAAACTGGCGGGACTATCTCAACCACGAGATCAATGTCCCGGCCTATGACTATGGGCACTCTTACCCGCTCTCGCCGCAACAAGTGGCGCTCAGACAGCTAGTATTCTCCTGGC
>JANOOM010000633.1:0-1904 GCA_031421335.1 Armatimonadota bacterium | reverse complement strand
ACCCGCGCTTCGGCGGCGCGAATAAACCGAAGAGTACCCATGCTTTCGGGAACGGAAACCCGAATCGCGCGCGAAGTCAGAGTTGGGCAGGGCGGTCTAGGGCGCTTCAGTCGCGACCAACCGCAGGACATAGCGCGGGTTGTAGCGCGCATCGCAGGCGGCGCAGGAGGCATCGCGCAGACGGCGGCGGCGCTCGATGCGGCGTTCACAGGCGGGGCAGGCGTAGATATATCGGCGGCTGCGCCGGAGGACGGGGGGTGAGGCGTAGCGCTGGGTCACGCCCAGAGCGCGAGCGAGGGTCCAGAAAGCGGCGCTGTGGTTGGGGTGGACGACGTGCGCGACCTCGTGCCGGAAGGTATTCAGGGTCTCGTCCAGGCCGTGTTCCCGATACGCCTGCCAGCTCACGACGATGCGGTGGCGCGAGGGCTGGTAGTAGCCGCCGTAGGTCTTGCGGGTGGAAACGACGATCTCGGGCATCATCAGGCGCCCGCCGAAGTGGGCCTGATTCAACCGGTCCCATTCGGCGCGGAGCGTGTCTTCCAGCGCAGAGAGTTCAGAAATCGAGGCCAATGGTTTCATAGATCACGGGCAAAGGGTCGGGCGCGGTCGGGCCAAGCCTGAAGGCGTCCAGGACAAGCGGGGCCACCGACTGGGCGGCGCTCTCATCGTTGGTATATAGGGTGGCGACGGCATCGCCCGGCGTCACAGGCTGGCCGACGGTCCGGCGCAGGATGATGCCCGCCGCCGGGTCTATGCTGCCTTCTTTGGCCGCGCGCCCTGCGCCGAGCCGCATGGCGGCCAGGCCGATGGCCTCGGCGTCGAGATTTTGCACCCAGCCGCCCCGCGTGGCCGTCACGTCCAAATGGATGCGGGCAATAGGCGGCTTGGCGTCGTCGGTCAAGTAGTCGGTGTCACCGCCTTGATACGTGATGATCTCGCGCAGCTTGGCATAAGCCGCGCCCGAAGCGATCTGCGCTTTGGCAAGCGCCTCGCCTTGCACGAGCGTGTCAACGCGCCCGGCGAGCAGAAAACCTGCACCAGCGAGTGTCAGGACCAGGCCCCTCAGCCGCACCTCGGTCTGGGAATCGTTTTGCAGCAGGAGAGCGACCTCGCGCACCTCGACGCGGTTGCCGACGCTATAGCCCAGCGGCTCGTTCATGTCGGACAACACAGCGGCGACCCGCCGCCCGGAGGCCGCGCCGATTTGGATCATCAGACAGGCTAGGGCGCGCGCATCGGGCAGGCTTTTCATAAACGCGCCGCCACCAACCTTCACATCCAGCAGGATGGACGGGCAGCCGCCCGCGATCTTCTTGCTCATAATGCTGGCCGCAATCAGCGGCAGCGACCCGACGGTATCGGTCGCATCACGCAGGGCGTACATCTTGCGGTCGGCGGGGACGAGGCGGCTGGTCTGGGCGCAGAGGCACGCGCCGACTTCTTGAACCTGGGCACGGATCTCGTCCGCCGTCATTTCGGTGCGCGTCCCGCCCAGCGACTCCAGCTTGTCCAGAGTGCCGCCAGTGTGCCCCAGGCCGCGCCCGGACATCTTCGGCATCTGCACGCCCGCCGAGGCCAGGATGGGGACGACTGCCAGGGTCGTCTTGTCCCCCACCCCGCCGGTGCTGTGCTTGTCCAGGAACGGGCCGGTCAGCCCCGTCAGGTCCAGCACGTCCCCCGAGGCGACCATGGCGGCAGTCAGGGCAAAGGTCTCCGTTTCGGTCAGACCGCGCCACAGGACGGCCATGAGCCAGGCACTCATCTGGTAGTCGGGCGTCGCCCCCAAGGCGTAGCTCTGGACGAGAAATTGAATCTCCTCGTCCGGGTGTGCCCCGCCTTCCCGTTTCCTTCGGATGATGTCTACGACGCGCATAATTGGAACCCACCCCGGCGCTGCGCGCCGA
>JANOOM010000632.1:0-2923 GCA_031421335.1 Armatimonadota bacterium | reverse complement strand
AGCAGCCGCTGGACGATGGGGGACTGTGCGGGCAGCGCGTAGACACCGCCGTAGCGCCCCACCAAATCTCGGGTCATCGCATGGGCCGCCAGTCCGGTGAAGGTGAAGGCCAGGAACTCCCAGGGCACCTGCGGGTCCATCTCGCCGCAGTAGCCGGTCTGTGGGTCGTTGATCTCGACCAGGAACCCCCACCCCGGAGGCAAAGGATGGACGCCGTGCGTGTCCCAGAACGTCCCCACTCCTGAAATCGAGTAACAGAAATAGCAGTGATCCTCCGAGGCGCGGAGCGAGCCCTCGGAGTAGTACCCTGGGCCGATGACCGCCTGACGGCTGAGGTTCAGCGGGCGCGGCGACAGCGGCAGTTCCTCCAGTACCTGGAAATCTAACTGCCATAAACGCTGGAACGCGCGCTGGTGTTGAACGCCCCATTCGTGGGCGTTTTTCGTGTCCCCCTCCACTTGTGCGGGTGGCTGGGTCGGAACAGATGCAGGTTGGGGCGGGACAAGCGAGCAGCGCATCGGGCGGGTCTCCCTGTTCTAATTCACATAAGAACTCCACAAGCGGCGGCCGCGTCTTAGATGAGACTTTAGCTGGTGGGTCTGATTCATCATATCACAAAATGACACTTTAAATCACATTCTTCCCCTTGACCTATTGCGCCTGATGCTGTAATATAGAATCAATCAGAATCAAGAAGTCTACCCACACACTCTCGGGATCTGTGGGCCAGGCGACTTCGCACCGGCTGGAGAGGAATTTTAATCATGGCATCTGCTTCCACTAAACGGAGCCTCCAAGGCTTCACTCTGATCGAGTTGCTCGTCGTCATCGCCATCATAGCGATTCTCGCCGCCATCCTATTCCCCGTCTTCCAGAAGGTCCGCGAGAACGCACGCCGCGCCTCCTGTGAGTCGAACACCAAGCAGCTCTCCCTGGCCGTCATCCAGTACACCCAGGACTACGACGAGAGCATGCCGGTCGGCCATGACCCGAACAACCCTCGGCGGGGTTGGGCTGGCGGGATCTACGGATACGTCAAGAGCACCGGCGCTTTTGTTTGCCCCGATGACTCGACAAAGTCGGACACCACTGTCAACCCACCCCGTGTTCCCGTTTCCTACGGCCTCAATCTCAACCTGACCCAGACCGCTAACCTTGGCGGAGGGAGTGGCTACGGCGCCCTCAACAAAATGGCGGCACCCGCTCAGACGGTTATGATCTTTGAGGTCACTAATCAGGTGGCGGATGTCACCAACATCAATGAACAGGACTCCATCATGGCCATCGGGCCAGACGGTGGGGGCGCGGGATGGATCGACAACGGCTGCGACTCCTCAGGGCGGTATGACACCGGGATTATGGGCAACCCTCCCTTCCGAAACGGTTGCAACAACGGCGACTACAACCAGCTCACGGGTCGCCACGCGGATGGAGCGGTCTACGCGATGGCAGACGGCCACGCTAAGTGGCTCAAGGGGATTCAAGTCTCCCCTGGTGCCCCCAACGACAACGCTTCCTGTGACCAGGGCCAAGTGGTCGGCAACGGCACAACTTGTGCGACCAGTATAGGGCACGCGGCGGGGACCGGTAATTCCAAGTTCGCCGCAACCTTCAGCCCAATCTAGTGCCTCAGCAGGTGGACCATCCGCCTCAGCAGCAGACGCCGCCGGAGGGTTCGGGCCATCCCCCGAACTTCCCGGCGGCTTTTTCTTCGTCCCCGCCGCAGACTCCGCCGCGCCCGTGGTATAATAATCGCAATACTCCTTTCCGAGCTTCTTTTTTGTCTCGGCCCTCATTTAGAACTGGTAGAACGTCATGATCAAAGAACGTGCTTTGTCTCCCGCGCCTGCGCTCCCGCTCAGACCGGCCCCGCCCGCCGCTTCCAAGCCGGCCCCGCCCAAACGGCAGTTCGACAGCCGCTACGTCGCGCCGCTCGTCATCACGGCGATCCTCATCATCGGGCAGGTCTCCTACGGCATCTTGGAGAGCTACCCGAAGACGCTGCTCGCCATCGGGTGCAGCATCCTGTCCGAGATCGCCTTGAGCTTTCTGGTCTACCGCAAGTTCCCGCACCTGGCGAGCGCCTACGTTTCGGGGATCAGCTGCGGCATCCTGATCCGCTCGCCGCTGATCTGGCCGTTCGCGCTAGTCGCGGTCCTCTCGATCCTGTCCAAGTACGTCCTGCGCCTGCACGGACGGCACCTGTGGAACCCTTCCAACTTCGGCATCTCGGCGATGCTGTTCCTGGCCCCGGTAGCGGTGGCGAGTCTGACCCAGCAGTTCAGCAACTCGGTCTGGCCAATGCTGACGATCTGGGTGCTCGGCTCGGTCATCCTGTGGCGCTTGAAGCGGCTGCACATCTGCGTCGCCTACGTCTCGGCGTTCGTCCTGTTCGCCGCGCTGCGGGCCGCGCTGCCGGGCCACCATGAGCAGGGGCTGTGGCCGGCCTTCGTGGGCGAGGTCGCGCCGGTGACGGGTCCGGTCTACCAACTCTTTATTTTCTTCATGATCACGGACCCGAAGAGCACGGTGCAGGGGGTCGGGCCGCAGATGGCGGTGGCAGCGTCGGTGGCGGCGGTGGAGTGCGTTCTGCGGCTGACGGGCAACGTACACGCACCGTATTACGCCCTGTTCCTGGTCGGCCCGACGGCGAACCTGATGGAAATGGCTCTGCGGAACTGGCAGAAGAAGCAGAGCCTGGCGCCGGCGGCGGCGGGGCTTGCGGCGGCGTGAGGATCACTCTGCGGCTGATGTCCAGCCGGAGTTCTGTGGGGGCGCGATGTGTCGCGCCCCTTTTTCCTTTGCAGGGTCAGGCGCGGGGCAACGGCCGGGCGCGGGGCGGCAGCCGTGTGCGGGGCAACGGCCGTGTCCAGCCGAGTGAATGAATTCACTCGCTCCGCTCAGATTTGTCCAAGGGACAAGT
>JANOOM010000631.1:0-12934 GCA_031421335.1 Armatimonadota bacterium | reverse complement strand
CTTGTGCCGGGGTGGGTTCCGGAATCCTAAACTATGGCCGAAGGCGAAGATAAATCGTTCCCCGCCACGCCCAAGCGGCGGCAGGAGGCGCGCAAAAAGGGCCAGGTCGCACGCTCCGCCGAGTTCGGCGCGGCCCTGACCCTGCTGGCCGTCGTCCTGACCCTTCACGCCCTCCTGCCCGGCGCAGGCGGGATGAGCCTGCTGGGCGACCTGCATACCGCGTTCCAGTTCAGCCCGCACGATGCGGCCTTCAACTTCGAGACGGTCCACCAGTGGCACCTGCGCGCGCTCGGATGGGAGGCGAAGATCCTGATCCCCGTGCTGCTGCTGGCCGTCGCCCTGGGCCTGGCTTCGGGTATCGGGCAGGTGGGGTTCGCCGTCACGCCCGAGGCGCTGGCTCCGCAGTGGAGCCGGGTCAACCCGGCTTCGGGCTTGAAGCGGCTGCTCTCCATGCGCGGCACGGTGGAGGGCTTGAAGGGCCTCCTCAAGATGGGGCTGGTTGGGGGCGTCTGCTACTCGACCTTGCGCGGCGGCATCGAGTCGGGTGACCTGCTGCGGACCATGCATGAGCCGCTGACCGAAGTGATCTCGGTCGTCGGCGGCCTGATCTGGGCCTTGGGCCTGCGCGTCAGCGTCATCCTGCTGATCTTGGCCGTCGCCGACTATGCCTATCAGAAGTACGAGTTCGAAAAGTCCTTGAAGATGAGCCTGACCGAGATCAAGCAGGAGTCAAAGCAGTCCGAAGGCGACCCGCATATCAAGGCCAAGATCCGGCGGCTCCAGCGCGAGATGTCCAAGCGCCGCATGATGCAGGACGTGCCCAAGGCGGACGTCGTCATCACGAACCCCACCCACTTCGCTGTTGCCCTTTCTTATGACGGCGGCGGGTCCGCCCCCAAGGTCGTCGCCAAGGGGCAGGACGAGGTCGCTGCCCGCATTCGCGAGATCGCCCGCGAGAACAAGATCCCTCTGGTCGAGAACAAGCCCCTCGCCCGCACCCTCTACAGTACGGTCGAGATCGGCCGCGAGATTCCTGCCGACCTGTTTGAAGCCGTCGCCCAGGTGCTCGCTTTTGTCTACCGCACCTACGGCCGCCGCAAGCGCTAGACGCCGCTTCCCCTCAACCCGATTTCACACACAAGCAGGGATTCTTACCGGCGCCGGCGAATTGTCTTTGGTCGCTAAGCGGGCGAACTTCATCAAGGATAACAGACATGATCAATGGCCCGGGCGGCACGCAATACGCGGTCGCCCAGAGACAGACACAGCAGGGCGGCGACTGGTTCTTCTGGGTGGCCGGCTTTTCGGTCGTCAACGCGGTCCTGGCGCTGGCACACGCCCCGTTTGGCTTCTTCTTCAGCCTGGGAGTGGCGGGATTTGCCGCCCGCTCGGGCGGCGGGCTGCCGGCCTATCTCACGGCGGTCGTGGTGGGGTCCGCCGTCGCCGCGCTGTCCGGCCTGTTTGCGCGGCGCGGCGCCCGCTGGGCCTTCCTCGTCGGCATGGGGCTTTACGCGCTGGACGCGCTGCTTTGCCTTTCGATGCGGGAGTACCTGGAAACCGCCGCGCACGCCTACGCCCTCTTCCGCATCTTCCAGGGATTCCAGGCCGCCGGGCAGCTTGCTGCCCTGCGCGCCCAGTCAGCGAGCAACCCCTATGCCGGGTATGTGCCGCCTGCCTCCACCCCCTCGAATGATGTCTGGCCGCCACCTCCCGGCGCTTGAAAGCTGTGTTATAATAGAAGCAATGGAAATTATCCTTTTCGTAGATGGCGCCTGCAAAGGCAACCCCGGCGCGGCGGGCATCGGCGTCCTCGTGACCGACGCGGACGGCGTAACGTTGGCCGAGATTGGCGAAGGCATCGGGCAGACCACCAACAACGTCGCCGAGTACAAAGCACTCATCCGGGGGCTGGAAGAAGCTCAAGCGCGCGGCGCACGGCGCGTCACCGTCCACACCGACAGCCAGCTCATGGCGCGGCAGATGGAGGGGCGCTACAAGATCAACGCCCCGCACCTAAAGGCGCTCCAGCAAGAGGCATCCGCCCTGTGCAGGCTCTTCCCTGGCGGCGTCACCCTGACCCACATCCTGCGCGAAGGCAACGCCCGTGCCGACCAGCTCGCCAACCAGGGCGCGCGTCTCGCGGCGGCCTGATGCCGATTAGACAAAGAGCCAACCAATGGTCTGTCCCTATTGCAGTCACAAGAACACGGCCACGGCGACGATCTGTAACCAGTGCGGTATTCTTCTGCACCTGGGCCGGACCAGCCGCGCCATCCCCCACGCGCCTTCTGGAGCGGGCCACGGACTGGGCTTCGTCCGCGGGCTTTTGCCGAACCAGCGCCTCAAGGCGCGGCACGCCGCCCTGCACGCGCAGACCGAGGAGCTGGCCAAAAAGGTCCAGGAGCGCGCCGAGGGGGACCTGAAAGACCCTGCCCGTGCGTCCGCCGCCCGGCTGGTCCTCGGGGCGCTGTTCCTGCTGCACGGCGAGATCGAGAAGAGCGTCCACTGGTTCCAGCAGGCGCGGCAGATGGGAAACGCCGAGGCCGAGTTCCTCAACAACGCCGCCGTTGCCCTGGCCCGGCGCGGGACGCTGACGCAGGCCGCCGACTTGTTCGAGCAGGCCGCCCGGCACGGGCCGGACTTGGCCGCGCCGCGCGCGAACCTCGCCCACCTGTTCACCGAGACTGCTTCCGATCCGGATCCGGAGGGGGCCGCCCACGCGCTCGAGCTGGTCCGGTGCGCGATTTCTTTGGAGCCACAGCCGACGCTCTACAACCGGCTTGCCCTGGTCCTGTGCCGCGAGCGTCGTTTTGACGAGGCTGTGCCGCTCTTCGTCCGCGCTCTGAAGCTCGCGGGGGCGGATATGGAAGCGAAGGCGGACGCTGAGAACGACACTGGGCTGGCCCTCGCCCTGAACGGCGACACGGCCACGGCGCAGAAGGCGTTCGAAGCGGCTCTGGCCCTGGACCCCAATCACGCCCACGCGCTTGCCAACGTCTGCCTGGCGCGCATGGGGGACGGCATCGCGGCGGCCCACCTGGACGGCCTGGCCCGCGCCGCCCACCTGGACCCCAAGAGCGGCCCAGTCCGCGCCGCCCACGGCTACGGTCTGTGCCGGGTCGGCGCCATCAACGACGGGATTCTGGAGCTGAAAGAAGCGGTCTCGCTTTCTCCGCGCCTCCTTGAAGCCGGCTACAACCTGGGCAAAGCCTATGCCGATGGCGGCGCCCTGGATATCGCCGAGCGCTACCTTGCGCGCGCCTTGCAGATCAGCCCGAGTTCGGCGTCCGTGCTGACCGCACTCGGAGCCATCAAGACCGCCCAGAGGATGCTGCCGCAGGCCGTCGGGTACTTCGAGGCCGCCTTGAAGCTCTGGCCCCTGTCGGCACTAGCCGAAGCAAACCTCGGCATCGCCTTGGGGATGTCCGGCGACTATGCCGGCGCGATGAGGCATCTCAAAAAGGCGGGGGACTTGGACCCGAAGGACTGCCACATCCCCGCCCAGGTCGCCTGGCTCGAGCTTATGCAGGACAACCTGACTGTTGGCCTGGACGAATTGGGCATCGCGCTCAAGACCGGCGAGCACCTGCCCGAAGTCCACAACAACTGCGGCCTGTGCTACGTTGCCCTCGGAAAGCCCGAGCTTGCCCTGCCGCACTTCAAGCGCGCTCTCGATCTGCGCCCGGACTTCCACGCCGTCCACTACCAGTGGGGCTGCGCTCACGCCGCCCTCCAGAACCCCGAGGGCGCCCTGCGCGAGTGGGAGCTGTCGGCCCGGCACGAGCTGACGAACGCCGATTGCCACGTCAACCGGGGCGTCCTCCTCTATCAGAAGGGGCAGATCGAGGAGGCCGTCACCGAGTTCCGGCACGTTATCATCCTGCGCGAGACCCGCATGGAAGACTTTTCGAATCTGGGACTGGCCTACGCCAGATCCGGCATGGTCCTGCGCGCCGCGTCCCGCAACCCGCAGGACCCGCGCATGAAGCAGGCCATAGACCGCCACAAGCAGGCCATTGACATGTTTGACCGCTCCCTGGCGCTGGACCCCAGGAACGTCATGCTCCACTCGAACCGGGGCCTGGCCTGCTTCTTCGCATCGCGCCCCGAGGAGGCCATGAGGGAGTGGGGCATAGTCACCAAACTCGATCCCGCCTACGCCCGTCGCCGTGGGACGCGCCAGCAGTCCGAGTTCGACGAATCGAACCTGGCCCTGGTCCCGCTCTCGGTCCTGGCCCGCGCCGCCTCGCTGCCCGCCAAGACCGGCCCCTACCTGCCCCGCTTCCTGTCCGGTTACGACACCGAAGAATGGGACCTGATCCTGAGCGACCCGGACCTCGCCCACTTGTCCAAGATGCGCCGTGAGCTGCGCCACTTGGACCGGGACCTTGCCGGCCTGCACTAGAAACCAGATACGCAGAAGCGGCCCCGGCGCATCCCGCGCCGGGGCCGTCCGTCGTATTAACAAACTGGCCGCGCGGCCAGGGGAAGTGGGTTCTCGGGGCGGTCCGGCGGCGACTTTGACGCCGGGCCGTTCCCTCGTTTATGACGCCGGGGCGGTTTCTTTTGTTCCCTCTTCCGCTTCTTTTATCGCCCCCGGCAGCGTGACCAGGGTGTCCATCCGCAGGGACCGCAGGGCGCTGGAAAGGGCGGCCTGGCCCGAAGGCGTGTCCGCCATGCCGCCCGGCGCGACCCAGCGCTCGACCAGCCGGCCGACCCGCTTTTCGGCGTAGTCGTCGGCCCAGCGCTCGATCTTCTGCTCCACCGTGGCCGCCTTGCGCGGCGGGGTCGCGCGCCGGTTCAGGAACCGAGTGACGTGGTGGCCGACCTCGTGGAAGATCGTGTACGCGAGGTGCAGGCGCAGAGCGAAGAGGCGCACCGGCGCGGGCAGCGGCAGCAGGGGCGTGACATGAGGCCGCAGGTACAGCTCGACGGCGACGCCGGTGTGGTCCTGCCGCCAGATCCCAAGCGCCTTGCCTTTCGGGTCCTCATCCCACATCACGAACGCTTCGAGCTGCCGCAGGTGCTCGCGGGGCAAAACGGCCACGGCCTCCGTCACCGCCTCCCGCAGCACGTCCACGCCGCCCACGTCCTCATAGTCGCCGTCCAAGTGCCAGTCCAGGCGCATAAAGATTACCCTAGGATGTGAAGCCCGTTGTCTACATAGATCACTTCGCCGGTGATGCCGCGCGCCCAGTCGGAAAGCAAAAAGGCTGCCGCGTCGCCCACCTCGCCGATGGTGGTGTTCTTCCGAAGCGGCGCGCGCTCCCTCGCCTCCCGGTGCATGTCCGTGAAGCCCGTAATGCCGCGCGCCGAGAGGGTCATGGTCGGCCCGGCGCTGATGGCGTTGACCCGGACCCCCTGCGGCCCCATGTCGTTTGCCAGATAGCGAACCGAAGCCTCTAAAGCGGCCTTGGCGACGCCCATGACATTGTAGTTCGGCAGGACGCGCTCCGAACCCAGGTAGGTCAAGGTCAGGATACTGCCGCCCTCGGTCATCAGCGGCTCGGCGGCGCGGGCCGCCGCAGTCAGGGTGTAGGCCGAGATGTCCAGGGCCTGCGCGAACCCTGCCCGCGAGGTGTTTACGAACCGCCCGCTCAGGTCCTCCCGGCTGGCGAAGGCTGCGCCGTGGATCACGAAGTCAATGCGCCCGAACTCCAGTGCCAGCGTCTCTTGCAGAGCCTCGATCTGGGCGTCGTCGGTCAGATCGCAGCCCCGGATGACCGCCGTATCGCCGCCGGGCAGCGTCGGGGCCAGCTTGCGGACGTCCTTCTCCTCACGCTCCCCCAGGAACGTCAGGGCCAGCCGTGCCCCTTCACGCGCCAGGCTCTGCGCGCAGCCCCAGCAGAGCGACCGCTCATTCCGCACCCCGTAGATGATGCCCCGCTTGCCGTCCAGAATGCCCATGACCTGTCTCCAATCTCCCCGCGCAGCGGCGCGGTTCCTGCTGGCAGTGTAGTCGAAACGGCGGCCCGTTGTCAAGCCGCCGCCCCGTCCGAGGCAGGGAAAGCCGCCCCCGGCGTCGTATCTGAGGGGGCACGCACCGGCCCACAGAGGGACCAGAAAAGAACTGCCGCGATGACACCGCCGACCGACTTGGACCCTCTCATTTTCACCTTCTTGTTCACCGATATCGCGGGCAGCACCAAGCTCTGGGAGCAGCACCCCGAGGCCATGCGCGGGGCGCTGGCCCGCCATGACGCCCTGATTCGCCGCGCCGTCGCCGACCGGTGGGGGCGCGTCTTCAAGACGATCGGGGACGCCTTCTGCTGCGCCTTCACGTCCGCCCCGGACGCGCTGGCTGCTGCCCTCACGGTCCAAGCCGCTTTGTCCGCTTGGAAGCCGGACGGGATGCCGCCCCCGCGCGTCCGCATGGCCCTGCACACCGGGGCGGCCGAGGAGCGCGACGACGATTACTTCGGCCCCGCTCTCAACCGTGTCGCCCGCCTGCTGGCTGTCGGGCACGGGGGGCAGACGCTGCTGTCCTCGGCGGCGCAGGAGCAGTCCGCCCCGGCTCTCCCGCCCGGCGCCGCGCTGCGGGACCTCAAGAGCCACCGCTTGAAAGACCTGTCCCAGCCTGAGCGCATCTGGCAGGCGGACCCGAGCGGCCTGCTCGAAGACTTCCCGCCGCTGCGCTCACTGGGGGCCAACAACCTGCCCGTCCAGATGACCTCGTTCGTTGGGCGCGCGACTGAACTGGCGGACGTTAAGGACCTGCTGGTCCGCCACCGGCTGCTCACTCTGGCTGGGCCGGGCGGGGCGGGCAAAACGCGGCTCGCCCTCCAGGCCGCCGCCGAGGCCGCCCCCGATGACGGCGTCTGGATAGTGGACCTCGCCCCGCTTGCCGACCCGGAGCGGGTCGCCTCGGCGGTCGCGCAGGTGCTGGACGTGCGCGAGGAGCCGGGTCGCCCTCTGCTCCAGGCGCTGGCCGGCGCCCTGCGCGACAAGCGGCTGCTGCTCCTGCTGGACAACTGCGAGCACCTCGTCGGCGCGGTCGCCGCCCTCGCGGACGTCCTGCTCCAATCCTGCCCCCATATCCGCCTGCTGGCGACGAGCCGCGAGCGCTTGAATATCACCGGCGAGTGCGTCTACGCCGTCCCGACCCTGACGCTGCCGAACCTGGGCGGGCCGCAGACTGCCCTCGCCATGGGCGGCTCCGATGCCGCCCGCTTATTCCTGGACCGCGCCGCCCTGCATCCTGGATTCGCCCTGACCGACGCCGCCGCCCCGGCTATGGCCCGGCTGTGCCACCGGCTCGACGGCATCCCCCTCGCCATCGAGCTGGCGGCGGCCCGGACGCGCTTTCTGACGGTGGAGCAGATCCACGACCGCCTGGATCAGCGCTTCCGCCTGCTGACCGGCGGCAGCCGGACCGCCCTGCCGCGCCAGCAGACCCTGCAAGGGCTGATGGACTGGTCGTATGAACTCTTGACCGGTTCGGAGAAGGCCCTGCTCCGGTACCTCTCCGTCTTCGCGGGCGGCTGGACCCTGGCCGCCACGGAGGCGGTCGGGGCGGGGGAGGGAACGGAAGACTGGGAGGTGCGGGACCTGCTGACCAGTCTCGTAGACACATCCCTGGTCGTCTTCAACCCCGAGCGCTACGGCCTGCTCGAAACCGTCCGCCTCTATGCCCGCGAGCGGCTGGACGAGACGGCGGCTGGGGACGCGGCACGCGGGCGCCACGCCGAGCATTATTGCTCGCTTGCGGCGGACGCGAGTTCGCACCTGTACGGGGCTGATGCCCCTGTGTTCCTCGATCTGCTGGAAGCCGAAGGCGACAACCTCCGCGCCGCCCTCGCCCGGCTCCAAGCGCAGGGCGCCGCCGAGCAGGCGCTGCGCCTGGTGAACAACTTGGCGCATTTCTGGCAGGTGCGCGGCCACCTCAGCGAAGGGCACAGCTCCTTGGAAGCCGCGCTCGCCCTCGGCGACCCGGAAGACGTCAGCAAGCGGCGGGCGACGGCGCTCTTCCATGCCGGCGCCATCGCCTACACGCAGGGCGATCTGCACGGTGCGGCGGCACTTCTGAGACGGTGTGCGGACGCCTACCAGCGGCTCGGAGACCACGACAACGTGAACCTCATCCGCAGCAACATCGGTGGGGTGCTGACTGCGCTCGGGGAATACGCGCCGGCGCGCGCTGTCCTGGAAGAAGTGCTGATCTATCATCAGCAGGCCGGCCACCGAGGGGACCCCGCCGCCACCTTGGGCCACCTCGGCGAACTCGCGCGCCTGGAAGGGGATTATGACGCTGCCGGTCTGTACCTCATGCAGAGCCTCGCCCTTTGGCGCGCGGTCGGGAACGCCAACGCCGTCGCCGTGCAGCTCAACAACCTGTCTCGTGTCGCACTGCGCCAGGGCGACTGCGTGGTAGCGAGTGCTTATATCCGCGAGGCGATCACCCTGCGGCGCGGGCTTGGCGACGTCAAGGGCTTGCTGTGGTCGCTCGACGCCGCCGCCGCCCTGGCCGCCGTCGCGGGCCATCCGGCTGAAGCGGCGCGGCGCGGCGGCATGTGCGAGGCGCTTGCAGAGTCGCACGGCATTGCCGCCACGCCCGCCGAGATCGCCGAGCGCGACCACTTCTTGGCCCCAGCCCGCGCCGCCCTGCCCGCCGCCGAGTTCGACGCGCTCTGGGCACAGGGCTGGGGCCTGACGCTGGACGAGGCCATCGCCTCCGTGTTGGACGGCCCGCAGTGATCGCCCCAAACTGGGGCAGGAAACCGCCCGCCCGCCGCCGAATAGTAGGGCCAAACCACTTCGAGAATGCAATCAGTGAATTAGCAGGAGCAGTCGCCATGGCCGAACCCGTCGCCGTCAATGAACCCCGTCTCATCCAGACCTTCCTGGACATGGTCCGCCAGAACACCCCCCCCCGCCACGAGAAGGCCGCCAGCGAGATCGGCCACAAGATACTCGCCGATCTTGGCTTCGAGTGCGAATACGACGACGCAGGCGAAAAGGTCGGCGGCGACGTCGGCAACTTGATCGCCTTCAAAAAGGGGACTCTCCCCAATGCCCCGACGATCTTCTTTTCGGCCCACTTCGACACCGTGGAGCCGACGCCCGGCCTGGAACCGATCTTTGACGGTGATATCATCCGCACGAACGGCGACACCATCCTGGGGGCCGACGACGTTTCCGGCATGGCGCCCATTCTGGAGGCCATGCGGATATTGGATGAGCAGAACATCCCGCACGGCGACATCCAGCTCCTGCTGACCATCTGCGAGGAGATCGGGCTGGTCGGGGCCAAACATCTGGACCCGAGCCTCATCAAAGCCGAGTTCGGCTACGTCCTCGATGCCGGCCCGCCGGTCGGCTCGCTGGTCTACAGCGCCCCGACCCAGGACATCTTCGAGGTCTGGATACACGGCAAGCCCGCCCACGCCGGCGCCCAGCCCGAAGACGGCACTTCGGCCATCCTGGTCGCCGCCCGCGCCATCGCCCGCATGAAGCTGGGCCGCGTGGATCACGAGACGACGGCGAACGTCGGCGTTATCACAGGCGGCACGGCCACCAACATCATCCCCGCCGAGTGCTATCTGAAGTGCGAGGCGCGCTCGCGCTCCCAGGCCAAGCTCGACAAGCAGCGCGAGCACATGATCGCCTGCTTCCAGGAGGAGGCCGCCGCCGCGGGCGTCACCGCCGACGTCAAGAGCGAGACCGCCTACGTCGCTTATGAGCTTGGTATGGACGACACCGTCCTGACGCTGGGAATGGCTGCCGCCGAGCGCATCGGTCTGGAGCCGCTGCTGCGCGTGACCGGCGGCGGGGCGGACGCCAACATTTTCAACGCCAACGGCTTCCCGACGACCGTTCTGGGCTGTGGGATGCAGAACATCCACCGGCACGACGAGTTCGTACACATCTCGGACATGGTCAAGAGTACGCAGCTCGTGGTCTCCATCGTGCAGACGGCGGCGGCGCAGCAGCGCGCTTAGGGGAACAGGCCATGATCACGCAGGCGGCAGGCAAGGTCCAATCGGTGACGGACTGGGACGGCGACGCGCAGGAATTGGCCGTGCGGCTCGAACTGGAAACGCGAAAGGCCGTCAACTATCCCGCCCTGACCGGCCCAGCCTCGGTGGGCGACGAAGTCCTGCTGAATACGACCGCCCAGACCCTGAAACTCGGCACGGGTGGCTATGACTTCGTGACTGCCAACCTGTCCCGGTCCCTGCCCAAGCCGCTCGGGGACGAACCCGGCCACATCATCAAGGGCCGCTATCTGCCCTGCCAGCAGGCCGTCCTGACTTTGGAAGAGCAGGAAAAGTACGAAAGCATCTGGGAGCGGAATCTCGAGGGTTTCCGGGTCCTCGTCGGCCAGATCCACTCCCAGATCGGACCCGCCGCCGCCGGGCTGCACCTTTCGGGCAAGCGCCGCGTCGCCTACATCATGACCGACGCCGGGGCGCTGCCACTGGCCTTCAGCCGCCTGGCCCGTGACCTCAAGGCGGCCGGCCTGCTTTCTGTCACGCTCACCTGCGGGCAGGCGTTCGGCGGAGACCACGAGACGGTCACCCTGCACTCGGCCCTGCTGGCGGCGAAGCATATTTTGGACTGCGACGCCGCGATCGTTTGCCAGGGGCCGGGCAATGCGGGCACGGGGACGAAGTATGGCTTCAGTGGCATCGAGCAGGCGCAGAACCTCGACATCGTGCGCGCCCTGGGCGGGACGTCCGTCGCCATCGTCCGCATGTCCTCGGCGGACAAGCGCGAGCGGCACCAGGGCATCAGCCACCACACGCGGACGGCCCTGGACCTCGCGTATTCCCGGTGCATCATCCCCCTGCCGGTGGGCGCGGACGAGTCCGCCCTGCCCCCCGGCCACAGCGTCCTGTTCATCGAGGGTGCCCAAGCCGCCCTGGACCTGCTGACCGAGCGCGGCGTTTCCGTCACCAGCATGGGCCGGACGCCCGCCGAAGACCCTTTGTTCTTCCTCGCCGCCGCCGCTGCTGGGCTTGTCGAGACCGACTGAGACTACAGAAAACCCAAACACCATGACCAACATCGAAGAGACCGTCACCAGTAGCCAGCGCGTCTATGACGGCCGCATCATCAATCTGCGCGTAGATACCGTCGTGCTGCCGAACGGCCAGACCAGCAAGCGCGAGATCGTCGAGCACCGGGGGGCCGTCGCCATGGTGCCTCTGCTCGACCGCGACACCGTCATTCTGGTGCGCCAGTATCGTGGGGCCGCCGCCTCCCTGATGCTGGAGATCCCCGCTGGGACGCGCGACCCGGACGAGGACATCGAGCTGTGCGCCCGGCGGGAACTCGCCGAGGAGATCAACTACCAGCCCGGCCGTATGGTCAAGCTGTTCCACTCATACCAGTCTCCCGGCTACTGCACCGAGGTCATCCACACGTTCCTCGCGCTGGACCTGACCCCCGCCGAGGGCCACACCGACGAGGACGAGTTCTTGGAGATCGTCCCCATGCCCTTCGCCGAGGCCCTTGAGAAGATCCGAAGCGGGGAGATCGTGGACGCGAAGACCATCAGTGGCCTGCTGTTCGCCGCCCGGCTGCTGCCGGAGCTGGAGTTCTGAACCCACCCCGCCGCTGCGCGGCGACCCTCCCGAAGCGGGAGGGTGGGGTGAGAGGGTTGTTGAGGGGTTTCGTGGGATGAGTAGGGGGCTGTGCTGTTAAGGGAGTGGCCCACTGAAAGCTCATGCTGACCCTGCCCGATTGACCCTGCCCGATTGACAAAAACCGCTGACAAAAACCGCCGCTCACTCATCACACAAAACCATACGACAACCCTCTCAGCCTACCCTCCCGTTTCGGGAGGGTCGCCGCGCAGCGGCGGGGTGGGTTCAGGAGACACCATCGCCATGAAACTTGGAATCAGTATGTGGAGCTACGCCGCCGCATACCGGCGCGGACACCTGGACATTCCCGGATTCATCCGGGAGGCCAAGCGTTTGGGCGTCGAGGGCGTCGAGCTGCTGGACTTCTTCTGGCGCGACATCGCCGCCGAAATGCCCACCGTCGAGGCCGCCCTTAAAGACACCGGGCTTGTCGTCGGCGTTTACTCGGTCGCCAATGACTTCATCTCGCCCCACGAGAGCGAGCGCGCCGCCCAGGTGCATAAGATCCGGGACGGCGTGGACATGGCCGTTCAGTTCGGGGCTAAGACGGTGCGCGTCTTCGGCGGAGACGTTTCCCCCGAGTTCGGCTACGACCAGTGCCTGCGCTGGATCATCGAGGGTCTGACCGATGCCGCCCGTCATGCCTACGACAACGGAGTCACGCTGGCGCTGGAAAACCACGGGCGGCTTGTGGGTCGCAGTGACCAGGTGGAAGTTGTCCTGGATGCCGTCGCAAGCCCGGCTCTGAAGGCCAACCCGGACACGGGGAATTTCCTGCTGGTCCATCAGCCCTCACACGTCGCCGTCGCCGCCCTGGCTGCGCGTGCGGCCATGTGCCACTTCAAGGACTTCAAAGTCGTCCCCGACGCCTACGAGGGCTTCACTTACACGGGCATCGAGGGCTTGAAGTTCGCCGGCACCGCCATCGGCGAGGGCGAGGTGGACCTGGCCGACTGCGTTTCCGCCCTGCGCCGGGCTGGCTTCGACGGCTGGCTGAACATCGAGTACGAGGGCGAAGAGGACCCAATCACTGCCGTCGCGCGCTCCGTGGAATACACACGGGGTCTGCTCCAGACGGCGTGAAAGAGGCCACAGCGTCTCGCCCGCTCCTACTCGTCGCCGCCGGCCTCGCCCTGCTCGCCCCCGGCGCCCGCGCCAAAACCGTCGTCGTTACAGATGTCCAGAACAAAAAGATATCACTCTCGTCGCTGGAGAGATACTTTATCACTGATGTTACGCAGTGGGTTCCAGCGACGGGGCAGCCGGGCGGGTTCGGGCGAGTGAATGAATTCACTCGCTGGAAGGCGCTGCGCGCCGAGGGGACAGGGGGCCTCAGAGGGCAGGAT
>JANOOM010000630.1:0-13756 GCA_031421335.1 Armatimonadota bacterium | reverse complement strand
GGACGTAGATATGGAGACACTTTCCCGGTTCCTGCCGGTCAATGTCGAGGCGAGCCACAAGGCGGCGACGCTGGAAGAGAAGTACGACGCCCTGCGCGAGAGCCTGCGGAGGTTGGGGTCTGTCGTAATCGGGTTCTCGGGCGGGGCGGACAGCGCCCTGCTGGCGAAGGTCGCCCATGACGTGCTGGGGGACGAGGCCCTGGCAGTGATCGCCCTGTCGGAGTCCTATCCGAAGCGCGAGAAGGACGACGCGCTAGCGCTGGCGGCGGCCATCGGCGTGCCGGTGCTGACGGTGGAAGCGCGCGAGCTGGAAGATGAAAATTACGCTTCCAACCCGACCAACCGCTGCTACTACTGCAAGGCCGAGCTGTTCACGCATCTGGCGCGGGTGGCCGCGGAGCGGAATATCCGGTGGATCGCCTATGGCGCGAACCACGACGACTTGGGGGACTACCGGCCTGGGCAGACGGCAGCGCGGGAATTCGGGGCGCGCGCCCCGCTGCTGGAAGTGGGGATGACCAAGGCAGAGATCCGGCACCTGTCGAAAGCGCTCGGGCTGGCGACGTGGGACAAGCCCGCGCTGGCCTGTTTGTCGTCGCGGTTCCCCTACGGGACACGGATCACGGCGGAGCTTCTGGCCCGGCTGGATGCCGCCGAAGATTACCTCAGACACGATCTGGGCTTCAAGCAGGTGCGCGTCCGCCACCATGACAGCATCGCGCGGCTGGAAGTGGAGGCGGCTGAGATGGGCCGGCTGCTGGACCCGGCCCTGCGCGGGCAAATCAGCGAGCGGCTGAAAGGGCTGGGCTACACCTATGTGGCGGTGGAGCTGGGCGGCTACAAAAGCGGCAGCTTGAATGCGGGGCTGGAGGCCGGGCATGGACATTGACCGGCTGGCCGCGCTGCTGGGCGGAGTGCGGAGCGGCGAGGTGGCCGTCGCGGACGCTCTGGAGCGGCTGCGGTCGCTGCCCTATGATAGCGTCGGCGACTTCGCCCATCTCGACACGCACCGGGCGGTGCGGACGGGGGCGCCCGAAGTCGTGTACTGCCCCGGCAAGTCCGAGGAACAGGTAGCGGCCATCATGCAGCGGCTGGCAGGCCACTCGGACCGCGTCCTGGCGACGCGGGCGACGCCCGCTCAGTTCGCGGCCGTTCGGGACATGCTGCCGCTCGCGGTGTACCATCCCCTCCCCCGGCTGATTACGGTGGGTGAGCCGCCCGCGCCCGCCCATCCTGAGCGCTACGTCGCCGTGCTGACGGCGGGGACGGCGGACACACTGGTCGGGGAAGAAGCGGCCCTGACGCTGGAATGGCACGGCAGCCGGATCGAGCGTTTGTATGACGTGGGGGTGGCGGGCCTGCACCGGCTTTTGGGACATCTGGATGTTATCCAGAAGGCCCATGTGCTTGTCGTCTGCGCGGGCATGGAGGGGGCACTGGCGAGCGTGGTGGCCGGGCTGGTCGCGCGTCCCGTGGTCGCAGTGCCGACGAGCGTCGGCTATGGGACGTCGTTCGGGGGCGTTTCCGCCCTGCTGACGATGCTGAACTCGTGCGCGGGGGGCGTGGCGGTAGTGAACATAGACAACGGGTTTGGGGCGGCGGTATACGCGCACCGGATCAACAGCGGCGACACTTATGGGGCCGTGTAGGGGTGCGATTCATCGCGCCCTTTTTTTGGGCGGCGGGGAACGAGGGCGCGGCAAGCGGCGCCCCTACGACCTGGGGGGACGGGGAAGCCGCAGAGCGTGATCTCAACGCTAGGGGCAGGAAAAAGCCGCCCCAAGCCCGAATCCTGTCTTCATCCCTCATCACCAAGGATCACCCTGCCCCATGCTCACGAACTCGGCCCCCCACGACTGGGAGAACCCCGGCCTGCTCCACCGCAACCGTTTGCCCGCCCGCGCGACTTCAATCCCCTACGCGGACGTGGAAACGGCGCTCGCAGGGGAGCGGGGCGCGTCCCCATTCTTCCGGCTCCTTAATGGCCTCTGGCAGTTCCAGTATTTCACGTCGCCCGCCCAAGTCCCACCGGGGTTCTTTGGAGAGACGTTTGAGGGCGATTGGGATGCACTGCCGGTGCCAAGTAGCTGGCAGATGCACGGCTACGGGCGCCCCCAGTATACCAACGTCAACTACCCCTACCCCGTGGACCCGCCGCATGTGCCGAGCGAGAACCCGGTCGGCCTTTACCGGCGCAAGTTCACCCTGCCGGCGGAGTGGGACAGGAAGCAAGTGTTTTTGCATTTTGACGGGGTGGACTCGGCGTTCACTGTCTGGCTCAACGGGCAGCCCGTCGGCTACAGTCAGGTCAGCCACATGCCGTCTGAGTTCGACCTGACGCCGTTCCTGCGCGCGGGCAGCAATCTTTTGGCCGTGCAGGTCTTTCAGTGGTCCGACGGCAGCTATCTGGAGGACCAGGACCAGTGGCGGTTGAGCGGCATCTTCCGGGACGTTTCTTTGATCGCGCGCCCCGCCGTTTATCCGCGCGACGTGCGGATCAGGACATCTGCGGACGGCATATTAGACCTGCACGTGGAGATGAGCGGCGACACGGGGGAGAGTCTCACGGCGACGCTGTTCGACGGCGATACGGCTCTGGCTATGCAGGCGGTGCCGGGCGGCGAAACGCGGGCGGCGCACATCAAAGTCGCTGCACCGCGCTTGTGGTCCGCCGAGGAGCCGAACCTGTACACATTGCTGCTGACTTTGGCAAACGCTGAGGGGCGAACACTGAGCGTGGAGCAGTTCCGGGTGGGCTTCCGTCAGGTGAAAATCGCGCGTGGGCGGATGCTGGTCAACGGCGCCCCGGTCACGCTCAAAGGGGTCAACCGGCACGACACTCACCCGGACCTCGGTCACGTCACGCCGCGCGAGCACATGCGGCAAGACATTTTGCTGATGAAGCAGCACAACATCAACACCGTCCGCACCTCGCACTACCCGAATGACCCGTTCTGGCTGGACCTGTGCGACGAGTACGGCCTGTATGTCATTGATGAGGCCGATCTGGAGACTCACGGCTGCCATGCGGCGGGCGACACTGCCCTGCTTTCCAAGGACCCGGCCTGGCGCGCGGCGTATGTGGACCGCGCGGAAAGGATGGTGCAGCGGGACAAGAACCATGCTTCCATCATTCTCTGGTCACTGGGGAACGAGTCGGGATATGGGCCTAACCATGCCGCGATGGCGGAAACGATCCGCGCCCTGGACCCGACCCGCCCGATCCACTATGAGTCGGCCTATGAGGCCCCCGACGAAGCGGCGGCCGTGGACCTGATCAGCCGGATGTATACGGATGTGCCGGGCCTCATCGCGCAGGGGGAGAAGGCAGACGACCCGCACCCGTTTTTCCTGTGCGAGTACGCCCACGCCATGGGCAACGGGCCGGGGAGCCTCAAAGAATACTGGGAGACGATCTACAAGTACCCTCGGCTTTTGGGCGGCTGCGTCTGGGAGTGGGCGGATCACGGGATACGCCAAAAGGGGGAAAGCGGGGGCGAATGGTTCGCCTACGGCGGCGACTTCGGCGACACGCCAAACGACGGCAATTTCTGCATTGACGGGCTGACATCGCCTGATCGCGTTCCCCACCCCGGCCTGCTGGAACTCAAAAAAGTGATCGCGCCGGTCTGGGCCGAAGCGAAGGACCTACGGGCCGGGGTGATCACGGTGCATAACCGTTATGACTTCTCCTCGCTGGCATCGCTGGAGGGCCGCTGGAGCGTGCAGCGGGATGGGGCAACGGTGGAACAGGGGACATTGCCCCGACTGGACATTGCGGCAGGAAGTGCCGAAGACATAAGCATCCCCTACGCTCTGCCCGTCTCCGGCGACTGCTGGCTCCATGTGACCTGGACTCTGGCCGATGATGCGCGCTGGGCGGCGCGCGGGCATGAGGTGGCCTGGGCGCAGTTCGTCCTGCCGGTCGTCCCCGCAGCCGCCGTCCCAATCCTGCTGTCCTCCCAGCCCGCGCTGACCGTTACCGAGATCGGGCAGACCCTGCGCGTCAGTGGCGATGACTTCACCCTAACATTTGACACTCAGGGCGGCTCGCTCGCCGACTGGACCTACCAGGGGGTGCCGCTGCTGACGCGCGGGCCGCAGTTGAATATCTGGCGCGCGCCGACGGACAATGACGGTTCGCTGGCCCAGAAGTGGCGGCAGGCGGGGCTGGACCGACTCGTTTCGCGCGCCACGTTTGTCGGCTGGGAGCGCCTCTCGCCTCAGAGCGTTCGGGTCACGGCCTCGGCGACATTAGCTGCCGATTCTCTGACGCCGGCCTTCGCCGTCACCTATCTTTACACGGTACACGGCAGCGGCGACATTCTGCTGGAAACTCAGGTCTCGCCGCTGAGGGACCTGCCGCCGCTGCCCCGGCTCGGCTTGCAGATGCGCCTGCCGGCGGGCTTCGACCGCTTCGCCTGGTACGGGCTTGGGCCGCACGAGAGCTACCCGGACCGCCGGGAGAGCGTCAGGGTGGGCCTTTATCGCGGCACAGTTCAGGACCAGCTCGAGGCGTATGTCCGGCCCCAGGAGAACGGGAACAAGTCGGAAGTCCGCTGGGCGGCGGTCACGGACGCGCGCGGGCTGGGCCTGCTCGCGACCGCGCGGCCCTTCTTGAACGTCAGCGTCCACCACTACACCCCGGAAGAGCTTACGGAAGCGCGTCACACCTTCGAGCTGGTCCGGCGAGACGAGACGATCCTGCATTTGGACCACGCGCAGGGTGGTCTGGGAAGCCAGTCCTGTGGCCCCGGCCCTCTGCCGGAGTATCTGCTTCAGCCTGCCGAGACGCGCTTTTCGGTGCGGCTGGCGCCGTTCGCGTCGGAAGCAGTGTCGCCGATGGTTCTGAGCCGGCGGGAAATCGGCGAATAGGCAGCCCCCACCCCCGTCGCTTTGCGCCGAGCGGGCCGACCGGCACGTTCATCGGGGGGACCGGTTTCCTGCTTCATGCCCGGCGCAGGGCGGCTTCGTAGACGCGGCGCAGGGGAACAGAATGGTCCTGCGCCGCGCGCTTGCAGTCTTCGTATTCGGGGGCGACGGTGACTTCTTCGCCGAGCCAGGCACCGGCCTTGAGGCGGACGGGGCCGAACTCGGTCTCGACGGTGCGCCAGGAGCGGGCGAGGGTGTAGCGGCGCTGCTCGCGGGCGCGGATTCCGAACGTGCCGGTCTCGCGGAACAGCAGGGCGGCCAGGGCGTCGGCGCGGTCGGGCGGGCAGAAAAGGGTGAGCAGGGTGGCGGGGCGGTTCTTCTTCATCTGAATAGGTGTGAAAAAGACGTCTAGAGCGCCCGCCGCGAAAGCGCGCTCCATGAGCAGGTCAAAGCCCTCAGGGTTCTGGTCGTCCAGATTGGTTTCCAGGACGGAAACGGTTTGAGGCGTCTTGTCGTCCGCTTCGTCCGTCTCGCCGAGGATAACACGCAGCAAGTTCGGCATGTCCGGCTTGAACTGCTTTTTGCCCGCCCCGAAGCCGCTGGTCAAGACGCGCATGGCCGGCATGCGGCCGGCACGGGCACGGTCGGAAAGGGTCGTGAGCAGGGCGGCCCCGGTGGGGGTGACCAGCTCGCCCTTGATGTCTACGGAGTAGACGGGGTAGCCTTGCAGGAGTTCCAGCGTGGCCGGGGCGGGGACGGGCATGATGCCGTGCCGGCATTGGATGGTGCCGTAGCCGCAGGGGATGGAAGAAGAAACGACGCGGACGACGCCGAGCATGTCGAGCAGGAGGCAGGACCCGACGACGTCCACGATGGCGTCCACAGCCCCGACTTCGTGGAAGTGGATCTCCTCGCGCGTCGTGCCGTGGATCTTCGCTTCGGCGTCGGCGATGCGGGTGAAGACGGCGAGGGCGTTTTGGCAGACGGCGGGCGGCAGAGGGCTTGAATCGAGGATGGCGGCAATGTCGGACAAATGCCGCCCGTGGCCTTGTTCGTTCTCGATGAGATGCACGTCCACGTCGGTAGCCGTGATACCCTCGCGGGTGACGCGCCGGACGCGGAGTTCGTAGCCGGGGACGTTCAGGACGGCCAGGCGCTCACGAAAGAGGGACTCGTCGGCGCCGCAGGCGAGGAGGGCGCCGAGGATCATGTCACCGCTGGCGCCGGAAAAGCAGTCGAAGTAGGCGATTTTCACTTGAAGTGTTTACCCAAGAGGGAGGTTTGCCGAACATAGCCCCCGCTCCCAATTCTGCGGGGGGGGGGGCAGAGGGGAGCCGTCAGAGTACAGCCAGGCCGCCGTCGGGGGCGATGTTGGCGCCGGTGATGAAGGCAGCGAGTGGGGACGCGTAGAACAAGACGACGTTTGCAACGTCGTCCGGGGTCGCCAAGCGGCGCAGGGGGGTCAAAGCGGCGACGCGGGCCTTGAGGTGTTCGGGGAGGGAAGAGGAGTAGTCGGTCAGGGTCATGCCGGGCGAGACCATATTGACGGTGATGCCGTGCGGCCCCAGATCGCGGGCGAGGGTGCGGGTCAGTCCGATAAGCGCGCTCTTGGCGGTGGTGTGGACGATGTATTCGGGGGCAGGCCGCTGCACGAGGGTGGCGACGAGGTTGACGATGCGTCCCTCGCCCTGCGAGATCATCACGAGGGCAGCAGCCTTGGTCGGGTTGACGGTGGCGCCGACGACGCCCTCGAACTCGGCCCGGAAGTCGTCCCAGGTGGCCTCGGCGAAGGAGAGGTCGGCGGCGAAAGAAGAGGCGTTGTTGACCAGGATATCCAGCCGCCCGAAGTGCGAAAGGGCGTCGGCCACCATGGCCTCGGTGGCGAGGGCGTCGGTGAGGTCGGCCTGGAGGGCGATGCCGCCGATCTCAGAAGCCAATGCCTCAGCAGGCGCGCGGGAAGTGCGGTCGTGGACGGCGACATTTGCGCCTTCATGGGCGAAGCGGCGGGCGAGGGTGGCGCCGATGCCGCGGCCGGCGCCGGTGACGAGGGCGATCTTGTTTTCGAGGAGCATCATAGTCTTTCAAGCCAGGGTTCAGAAGTCGCAGAAGTCTTTGGCGCCGGTCATCTCGGACCAGCGGGCGGACAGGAGCCGGGCGTAGAGCAAGGGCGGCAGGCCGTAGGCGCCCAGGGCGAAGCCGTCATTGGCCTCGACCAGCAGGGTACGGCCCCGGTCGTCGGCCCCGAAGTCGAGCGCACAACCGCGCGGCTTGTCCTGCCAGGCGGTGATCGCCGACTCGATAATGGGGGCATCAAAGAAGTGGCGCCAGTCGCCTTTGTAGGGCCGGACGTCAAGGATCTTTCCGTAATACACGAAGCAGCGCCACTCCCGGAGCAGGCGCACGGGTTCGGAGCACCAGATCGGCGTGTCGGCTGACGGGTCGCCGCAGCCGACGAGGTCGCCTGGCCCCCGGACGAGGACGCCGGTGAACTTTTTGGAGTCGCCCAGCGGCTTGACGAAGATGGGCCACTGCTCCGGCGCGGCGGCGATCCGGTCAATGGTGGAGGTCCAGATCGTTCTTCCCAAAAACGGGCGCAGCGCTTCAGGGTAGGTGGGGATCGAGGGCGGGTCAATGCCGAGGTGCCTCAGCGCCTGCCGCGACTCGTCCACGAAATCCACGACCACGTCCTCGCGGCGAAGCTCGGGCAGTATGGTCGTGACATCTTGGTAGCCGATCAGCTCCCACCCCATCTCGCGGAAGCCGTGGGCGGCGACGGCAAAGTTGACGGAGGGGTACTCGCTATCGGCGTCCCGGCGGAGGAAAACGCGCATGGTGGACTTTCCGGCGGCTTACCCCACCTCGGTGCGTGCGCCGAGGCTGCGCTTGAACGCGCCGCGCTTGGCGACGCGGCGCAGGAGGTGCCGCCAGTAGGCACGCCAGGAGGCGGACTCGAAATGGGCGAGGGCGTCGTCCCATTTCGCCGGGTCGCTGTCCGCGCCGGGGCGGGCGTAGCAGGCCAGGGCAACGGCGGCAGTCAGGCCGGAGACGAGCGGGCGCGAGAGGGAAACGCCGCACTCGCTTTCCAGAGCAGGCAGGAGCGGCAGCACGCGGGCGGAGTGCTCGTCGGGGGTCTCGGACGGGTGGCGGTCGAGGCCCAGGCGGGACAGGGCGCGGAGCAGGCGGGCGTAGCGCCGCCCCAAACCGGAAGACGGGACGGGGACGTAGGCGGAGGCCGCGCGGACGGTCCTG
Source organism: Armatimonadota bacterium (assembly GCA_031421335.1). Lineage (GTDB taxonomy): Bacteria > Armatimonadota > Armatimonadia > Armatimonadales > Capsulimonadaceae > JANXMY01. Next base: position 5,635 of record JANOOM010000630.1, on the reverse strand, counting down.
GGGCGCTTTGCGCGCCAGCGGTCGTAGACCTCGGTCTTGAGGACGAAACCGACGAGCAGGGCGACGGCGGCGAGCAGGGGGGCGACCAGGCCCCATCTTGCTCCCAGGCCGGCCCCGAAGCGGCGCAAAGCAGTGAGCAGGTCGGCGCGCCTCGCGCCGGCGGGGCGCGGGACGGTGCCGTCGGTGGCCGCGCCGGCCGTGGCATCGAGGGCGACCCAGCCGGTACGGGGGAAGTAGACCTCGGTCCAGGCGTGCTTGTCTTCGCTGCGTAGGTTGAAGCCATTGGCCCCATCCGGGTCTCCGGGGGCGAAGCCAGTGGCCAGCCGGGCTGGGATGCCGTCGGCGCGGCAGAGGACGGCGAGTGAAGAAGCGAACATGTCACAGTAGCCGCGCCGGCCGTCGTTGAGGAAGTACCGGACGTGGTCGGCGTCGGCAGGGATGGGGGGCGGGGCGAGCGAGTAGGTGCAGCGGCGCGAGACCCAGTCGCGCAGGGCGAGGGCGTCGTCGAGCGGGTCGCGGCGGTCCGGCGGCAGGAGATGGGTCGCCTCGGCGACGGACCGGCGGAAGAAGTCCGCGTCTTCGGGCTGCATCAGCCCATCGGCTTTGAGGTCGAGGTAGCGGACTCGCACCTCGGCGGGGTAGTCCTCCCCAGCCGAGCGCAGCCGCGCCTGAACGTCGGGGAGGGCCGGGTCCGGGGGAGGGATGGAGACGGTCTGGTAGGGGAAGCGGACGCTGTATCCGGAGGCGAGGGTCAGCCAGCCGTCTTTGCAGACGCGCACGCCGTCGCCCGGCTCGGCGGCATCGGTGGGGATCACGACCGAACGCGGGCTGGCGGGATAGTAGAACTGGCTGGTGTCGCCGAAGACGCGGTAAGTGGCCGTGAGCGGGGGCGCGGCGGGTCCGTCCTCGTTCCCCTGCATCTGGCCGGGGAGGAGAAAGTAGGTCTTTTGTTCGCCGTCGGGTGTGGGGCCGCCGTCACGGGCGGCATCTTTGACGTTCTCCAGGCCGCTCGTCCAGCCCGCGCCGTTGTAGACGTCGTAGGTGCGCCCGCGCCAATAGTGCTCCTGGCCGTCGCTCGGGGTCACATGCATGACGATCTCGGCGCTCGACGACCAGGCCGCGCCGGTGCCGATATCGAGGCTGTCACCGTCGGAGAAGCGCGTGGCGCCGCCGGCGATGGCGGGGGTGTGCTTGCCGGCGGCCAGCCGCCGGATGGCCTGGGTCAGCGACAGGTGGGAGAAAGCGGCTTGGGCGGGGATGATGACGACAAGGCCGGCCAGCAGGACGCCCAGGCCGCACAAGCCGGCCTGGACGAACTGGGCGAGCAGCAGGCGGGCGGGGACGCGGGCGCGGGCCTCGGCGGCGGCTCTGAGGCGGTTTTGCAGGAAGTTCTGATGGATCAGCAGGAAGATGACGGTCAGAATAAAGACGCCAAAGCAGGCGAGGACAGGGTTGTTGAGGTCCGTCGAGGCCGACAAGCCCAGCACGGCCATGACGGGCACGGTGACGAACATGACGGCGGCGTCGGTCCGCAGCGCCCAGGCCCAGACGGTGCCTCCCCAGACCAGTCCGGCGAGGAGTCGGAGAATGGGGTTGTCCGCGCCGAGCGGCAGGAACTGTTCCGGGGCGACCTGGCCGGCGGCGACCCCGGCAAGCAGCAGCAGGACGACAGCCCCGAAGCCGAGGTAGACGGCGGCGGGCCGGATGCCGAGGAGGCGGCTGCCGTAGGAGAACACGAAGCCCAGGGCGGACAGCAGCATGGTGCGGCCCACCCAGCCGGGGTCCGGCTGGGTCAGGGCGGCGTCGGCGGCGAAGATGCCGCAAAGCGCGATCACGCCGCCCGCGAGGTACAGGGCGGGGCTGGGCGCGTCGGGCGTAGGGGCTTCTAAAATCGTTTCGGGCGTGTCAACCGCTCCAGCCATCATCGTGCCTTTCCAGGAGAGTCCGCAGGTCGTCGCCGCGCCGGACGACGCGCATAGCGGCCCCGCCGAACGAGTCGGGCAGGGCGGGCTGGCCGGTGCGGAACGAGGCGGCGTCTAGGGCGAAGCCGAAGCACTGGCCGCCGCGCGCCGACCAGTCGGCGAGACACTCGGCCAGACGGGCGTCGGCGGCGTCGGGGGAGATCAAGATCAGGGTGGCCACCGGGCCGCCCTGCGCCCGGTCGGCTTCGAGGACGTCGGCGAGGCCGAGGGCGGCGTCGGCCTGGACTCGGGCGAGGATGTCGAGCAGGCGCGGCATATCCTGGGGTCCGCCGGCGGGGGCAGCCTCGTCGGCGTGGGCGCGCGCCGTGAGCAGGCGGACGGTGTGGCCATGCCGCAGGAGAATATCGGCCAGGGTGGCGGCGAGTGTGACGGCGACCTCGAGGGCGCCGTCGTCGCCCTCACCGGTGCCAGCGTAGGCGGTGCGCGACAGGTCCAGGGCCAGGGCGACGTCCAGGGTGGTTCCCTGGGCATACTCGGTGACGGCCAGGGTGCCGGTGCGGGCGGTCGTGCGCCAGTGGACGCGGCGCAGCTCGTCGCCCGGCCCGTACTCGCGGACGCCGTAGAAATCGTCGCCAGACCCGCGCGCGAGGGCGGAGGCGGTGCCGCGCCAGCCCTGGGCGGCGGCCCCGATAAGCCAGGTGTTCTGGACGGGAAGGACGGCGGGGTAGACGGTCAGCTCGACGGTCACGGGCAGGCGCTGGGCGAAGGTCTGGAGTCCGAGCGGATCGTTCGAGAGGATCTGCGCGGGTCCGACGGCGAAGACGCCGCGCCGACGGGCCTCAACAGTACAGCGGGCCTGGACCTCCTCGCCGGGCCAGAGGCTGAGAACGAGCGGGGGCGGGCCGCCGACGAACTGGATTCCGGGGGGGAGCGCGTCACGCACCTGGAGATAGAACTTGGGCAGGCGGCTGGTATTGCCGAGCCGGTAGCAGAGCGGGACGGACTCGCCCGCCGTGGCGGAGAAGGGCAGAGAGCGCTCGCAGGTAAGTCCGCCGAGCATAAGCCAGCCCATGAAGTAGGAGGCGGCGGGGATGAGCCACAGGATGGCGGCCATGAGGTACAAGCTGGGGATGCTGAACAGCACGGCGACGATGGCGACGAATAAGCCGGCGACGTTGAGGACGAAGCGTTTCATGCGGGCGTTTGGGGCCTCTCTTGCCTGCATTGTACCCGAAAGGGGCGGCGTTCAGGGGGATGGGAAAGCCCGGCTCTCCAAAAGAGCCGGGCTTCCATGTTGGTCTGCACCGCCCCAGGTCAACGGCTGCGAGGCAATTTTGGCGCAGACGGGCGTGTACGCCCCCGTCGCCCAATGACTTGCCCACCGATGACAGTCCCGGTAGCCGCATCAACCCAGACCTCATAGGAGCGCACCCCTTCTATATAGAGATATGTCCAGGCAACGCGCGCACAGGGCTGTCGTTCGGCCTCGCTCCCACCCGGCTGCCAGAAACCGTTTGGTTGAATGACTTCGGCTTGAACACGCGGCGGCTGGGTGGTTTCCAGGCCCGCGCTTGCCATCTGCTGTACCGCAATGTGCTCGGCTTGCTCGCGGCTGATGTTGAAGACCGAACTGCCCGGCGGCGGCGTGCGGAAATTAACGCTAAACCCAGTGACATCGCCTGTTTGTGAGTTGACGCCGACATTCGCCGCCTGTTCCCGGTAAGGTAAACCGTGATATACTCTTGACCAAGACACGAACCACTCTTCGCCATCACCACTATAGCGATCCAGAAACGCCTCTTTTAGTGTCAGCTCTTTCGTCTTAAACGCACCAGCCGACTCGAGGGCCGCTGTAGCCGCAGCAATCGCCTGTGCTTTCGAGACAGGAGTCTCTAGAGGCTGATGATTAGGCCGGTCATCATGTAATCTGTAGTAGACGACATTGCCTGTAGAGTCTTCGACCTCGACATCCTGTGTGTGGATAGGATCTGGAACCGTCATACGCCATCTTGCCGGCTTGGACCCATCCGAGGAACTTGCTGTGCCAGCCGGAGGCAGCATGACTTCGAGGTGGTCTGGCTCAAGTGCGGACAATGCGTGACTACTCGCCAATGGATGACCCATCCGCTGAAGGAACGCAGACGCAATCTGTTTGGCTTGGCCTTGTGTGAGTTTCAGAGGGGCTGCCGCCCATACCGGCCGAACCGGCGTTGATGTTAGGGCAAGCAAGCACAGTAGTGGATACAGACATCGGGGCGTAAACATGGTCGTTCCTCCTATAATGAAATCTCCGCCGCAGCAAGCTGCGGGGTATCAGAAAGATCGCGCCGGCAAGCCGCCGCTGGGAAGTGGCCGCTCAGACGGCCACTCGGATCAGACAAACAAGGGCACGGAGCAAGCTCCGAGGCATTGACATCCTGACAGAGTAAAAGTAGCTCAGGCGAAGACTTCATCGGGGCATCGCGGCGGGCGTCCATCCCATCTACCCGCAGCTTGGGCAACGCCCTGGGCATTGGCATCAACGACGTCGTCTTTCAACACCGACTTGTCCTGCCATGCACCGGTCAGCGTACTCTTCACCACCTTCCACGCCAACCTGTGGATCGTCGCCAGCGCCGCCCTGCTGGACGCGATTACGCTGCGTTGCATTCCGGGCACTCACCCCAGAGTGGGTGATGGGGAGGGTAAGCGGTGAGCGCACGAGAGTTTGATTTGCGGCTTCACTTAGACCACTGAGTACCGGCACCACCAAAAACGCCGTGGACTTTTGTTGCTTTGTCACCCCAGATGTAGGTTGAGGCATGTTGGCCAGCGAGTAAAGGGTAACCGACCACCTGATTTGCATCAGTCACTGCATCAGCTACAGTGAAACCACCAGCCAAATCAACCATGACGCGGTTTGACCAATCCCGGTTGTAGGGGCTGTCATCAGACGAGGTGGTGTAGCCGAGGTAAGCAAGATCGGTTGAGCTTGTGGTGATACCAAAAGCCCCTGCCATGATGTTGTTCTGTGAGGTCGAACAGGCGTCCAGAAAAACGAAGTTGTACGCAGGCTGAAAAAGAGTTTTACCGCCAACAGATTGTGTCACGCTCCGCGCACCTGTGGTATCATCGGCCGCATTAGCGAAAAGGTAGTTAGTGTCCGGCGAATTGATATGTGCAAAACAGTCACCGAACTGGGAGGCCAAGTCAAGGCCATGCGTCCATGTGTAGAACCCAGTATAAGTGGGCAGGTTGTTTAAAATCGCTGCCTTGCCATCGCTGGTCGTGGGCGCCGTAGCAGCATAGTTCATCGCGCTGAATTGAGCGGAAGCGTTCTGAGCCGCTGCTTGACCATACAGGAGTTGTCCGCCAGTGGACTGGTCGTTTCCTAAGGGGTAGGGTTTGTTGTACGCGTTGGCAGCTATCGGAACAGTGTAAGTGAGGCCGCCACTGTCGGTGACAGTCATCTGGATAGAGATGGGGGTGTTGTCGGCGAAGTGCGTACTGTCGAAGAACGCAGACAGCGGGACGCTGCCTTGGTTCGCGCCTGTCACAGCACCGGATGGATACGGGCCGGGGACGCTGGTGTCGTAGTAGGACCTGACGACTGTGCCGCCGATGAAGAGCGACGCCTGCTTGACATAAGTGCCGCCGGTGGGGTAGCTGCCCGGACGGGGCCTGTAGGCTGTCGCGGTGCCAGCCACCGAGCAGTTCGTGCCGCTGAAGAAGCG
>JANOOM010000629.1:0-10186 GCA_031421335.1 Armatimonadota bacterium | reverse complement strand
GTTCAATAACGGCCGTCCGGGCGGGGGAGGCGGGGAACTGCTGCGCGCGGAGGGTCTTCTCCTGGGCCTTCTGGCGGGCTTCCATCTGAGTAAGGCGCTTTTGGAGGGCCTTGATCTCGCCGTCCTTGTAGGCGATGTCGTTTTTCAGCGACTTCACATCAGCGGCGATCGCCTTGAGCGACTCGCCGATGGCGGGGGAGGTGGCGGGGGGGCGTCCGGCAGGCGGCCCAGCGGGGGTGCGTCCGGCAGGTGGCCCGGCGGGCTTGGCGGCGGCGGCGGCCTCGCGGTAGACGCCGTAGCCTTCGCCCGCGGAAGGCTTCTCGCCAGGGCGGGCGGGCTTGCCCTTAGCGGGCGGCCTGGTCCCGAGGCGGCCTTCGGGCCGGGCGGCCGGCTTGCCGGCGGGCCGGCCGGCGGACTTGTAGGTTGACTTGCTGTTCATTGGTCTCGTTTCTCCGTCTTCTCAGTCCCGACATTGTAGAACAAGCGCGCGCGGAAGTCAAGGGCGCGGGTGAGGCCGGAACGCTGCCCGCGCCGGGTATAATGGTGCGGGGAGTCACACGCGACGGCCCCGCGCTTGGAACCTTTTATGAACAACAACTCCCCTCACAAGGCGCGCGCCGCGCAGGAGCCAGGGCTGGTCAGCCTGGATTCGCTGACGACGGCGCTCGCCGCCCGCTGGACCATCGGCGCCCTCGGGCGCCAGCGGCTGTACATCCTTTCGGGCCGCTTCGGCGCGGAGCGGCGCTTTTGCAGCCGCTATGTGGTCTTCCCGGAGACCATCATCGAGTCGCCGCTGCGCCGGCCAGACTACGCCCCGCCGCCCCGCGCGGCCGGGTCGCGCGGCGACCGCTGGCTGGTCCACGTTCTGAGCGGCGAGCAGGACTACACGAAGGGGCGCCTGGACCTGCTCCAGGACGTGCTGACGGAGGCGCCGGACGCTGCGGGCCGCTTGGAGCACAGCGAGCGCCTGGGCATGGCGGACGACGCACAGATGGCGCAGCAGGAATGCGTGGAGCACGCCGTCTCGGCGGGCCACGGCCGGGCGCCCGCCGAGGTCGATTCGGAGACGCCGGAGCCGGAAGAAGTCTCGGAAGAGATGCTCGAAGAAGCCTCCGTGGGCTGACGCCGGGCTAGAGGAGGGGGACGCGATGCTGCTGGCGATCATCAGGAAGGCCGCCCTGCGGGGGGCGGGGATATTGCTCCTTTTCGCCCTCTCCTACCGCGTCCTGGGGCAGATGCCCCACGCTGCGACCTGGGTGTTCCTCAGCGTCACCGTCTTCAGCCTGACCGGCTACGGCGCTTGGCGGGAAGCGCAGGCGAAGAAGCCGCGCCTGCCGTGACCCCCCGGCCCTACCTGCGAGCGGTCTGCTTTTCCGCGCGCAGGGCCTCGATTTCCCGTCCGACGGTTCTGTATTCGCCGCTGTCCCAATTCAGCTCCCCGGCGAACTCCTCTCGAAATCCTCCTTGTTTGTCAATCAGCACCTCGGTCGGCCAGCGCCCCCTTGCGCGGGGCCGGCCCGAACACGCCCGGACTGTTCGGGTCGGCGCTCAGGCGGCGGGCGTAGAGGGCGGCGGGTTCTTGGACTTGAGACATATCGTTTTTCAGGCGGCGAGAGAAGCGAGTTCCACTTCCAGGCCGGTTCGGCGCATGACGGCGTAGATCTGGCGGGTGATGCAGTCGGCCATCTGCGCGCTCTGTCCGGTGGTGGCGCTTCCCCGGATGCCGACTTGGGCGTCTTCAACGCCTGCGGCGTCGCGGAGACGGCGTGCGGCCTGCCGGAACTGCTCATCGTCCGTGGATCCTAATGGCGGCATCTTTTCCTCTTATTCCCCGCTCTGCTCGATGAGCTTGGCGACCAGGCCGGTCCAGCCGGTCTGGTGGCTGGCGCCGATGCCGGCCCCGTTGTCGCCGTGGAAGTATTCGAAGTAGAGCAGGAGGTCTTTCCAGTGGGGGTCGGTCTGGAAGACCTCGGTGCCGCCGTAGACGGGGCGGCGGCCGTCGTCGCCGCGCAGAAAGGTGCGGGTCTGCCGGCGGGACAGCTCGGCGGCGACCTGGCCAAGTGTCAGGAACTGACCGGACCCGGTGGGGAATGGGACGGTGAAGGAAGGGCCGAGGTAGTAGTCGTACTTCTGGAGGGCCTCGATGAGCAAATAGTTGATGGGGAACCAGACCGGTCCGCGCCAGTTGGAGTTGCCGCCGAACAGGCCAGTCGTGGACTCGGCCGGCTCGTAGTCCACGCGGTACTCGACGCCGTTGACATCCATGATGACGGGGTGGTCGAGGTGGAAGCGCGAAACGGCGCGCAGGCCGTGGGGGGACAGGAACTCGGTCTCGTCGAGCATGCGGGTAAGGATGGCGCGGAGGCGGTCAGGGCTGACGATGGAGAGGAGGCGGCGGCCGTGGTGTCCGGCCTCGTGGAGATCGGCGACGTTCTTGCAGAGCTGGGGGCGGTTGGCGAGGAACCACTCGATGCGCTGCTCGAAGTCGTCCAGCCCGGCGTACTGAGCCTCGTCCATGGTGTCCACGGCGAGCAGGGGGATCAGCCCGACGAGGGAGCGGACCCGGAGGAACTCGTTGGCGCCGGTGGGGTGGTGCAGGACGTCGTAGTAGAAGCCATCCTGGTCGTCGAACAGCTCGACATCTTCGAGGCCTATGGTGTTCATGGCGTGGGCGATGTAGATGAAGTGCTCGAAGAACTTGGTCGCCATGTCCTCGTAGCTCGGGTCGCGGCGGGTGAGTTCGAGGGCGATAGAGAGCATATTGAGGCAGAACATCGCCATCCAACTCGTGCCGTCGGACTGCTCCAAATAGCCGCCGGTGGGGAGGGGCTGGGAGCGGTCGAACAGCCCGATGTTGTCCAGGCCCAGGAAACCGCCCTGGAAGACGTTCTTGCCGTCGGCGTCTTTGCGGTTGACCCACCAGGTGAAGTTCATCAAGAGCTTATGGAACATCTTTTCGAGGAACAGGAAGTCGCCTTCTTTTTCCAGGACGCGGGCCTCGATCTGGTAGACGCGCAGGGCGGCCCAAGCCTGGACGGGGGGGTTGACGTCGCCGAAGGCCCACTCGTAGGCGGGGAGCTGGCCGTTGGGGTGCTGATACCACTCGTGGCCGAGCAGCAGGAGCTGGTCCTTGGCGAACTGGGGATCAATGACGGCGAGGGGGATGCAGTGGAAGGCGAGGTCCCAGGCGGCGAACCAGGGGTACTCCCAGGTGTCGGGCATGGAGATGATGTCTTTGGCGTTGAGGTGGCGCCACTCGTGGTTGCGGCCTTTCAGACGGGCGGCGGGGGGCGCGGGCTGGGCGGGGTCGCCATCGAGCCAGTGGACGGTATCGTACTTGTAAAACTGTTTGGACCAGAGGAGGCCGGCGAAGGCCTGCCGCATGACCAGGCGGGCGTCGGCGGATAGCTCGGCGGAGCCGATGGAGTCGTGGAAAGCGTCGGCCTCGGCGAGCCGGGCGGCGAAGACCTGGGCGAAGCCGGCCCCGAGGGGGTCAGGGGCGAGAACCTGGTCGGTGAGCCGGAGGCGAAGGGTGGCCTCCTGGCTGGGGCCGACGGTCAGCCGGTAGCGGGCGCTGGCCTTGGTGCCGGTCTGGGCAGGGTTGACGGCGCCCTGGATGCCGTTGACGACGAAGTCGTTGATGCCGTCCTTGACATAGGGGACAGCGTTGTCGGTCCCGTAGAGGCGGCGGGAATTGGTCTCGTTCTCGGTGAACAGGAGTTCGGGCGAGTCTTGACAGAGCAGAGTGTGCGGCCCCATCTCGGCGTGGTCGGCCTGGATGGCGGTGATCGGGCCGAGGCCCTTCTTCATTTCAGGGCGGGCGTTCTTGGGGCTGTGCCAACCCCAGGCCCAGACGTTGCGATACCAGAGGGTCGGCAGGACCTCTAGGGTGGCCTCTTCGGGGCCACGGTTGGCCGCCGTGATCTGGATGAGGACATCGCCTTCGGAGGCTTTGGCGTATTCGATGGTGACGTCCCAGTATTTGCCGTCCGCGAAAACGCCGGTGTCCAGAAGCTCATATTCGGGGTCATGGCGAGTGCGGGCGGCGTTCGTTTGGACTAAATCTTCATACGGGAATGCGGCCTGCGGGTACTTGTAGAGCATCTTCATGTAGGCATGAGAGGGCAGGTTATCCTGGAAGAAGTAGTATTCTTTGACGTCCTCGCCGTGGTTGCCTTCCGGCCCGGACAAGCCGAAGGGGCGCTCCTTGAGGATGGGATCTTGGCCGTTCCAGAGGGCCAGGCCGAAGCAGAGTTGCTGCTGGTCGTCGCTGATGGCGGCCAGTCCATCTTCGTTCCAGCGGTAGGCCTTGGAGCGGGCGTGGTCGTGGGGTAGGAAATCCCAGGCCGCCCCGTCGGCGCTGTAGTCCTCGCGGACGGTGCCCCAGGCGCGGGCGGAGACGTAGGGACCCCAGCGTCGCCAGTCGGCGCCGCTGCGCTTCTGGCGCATGTCTTCAAGTCTCTGTCGTTCTTTATCCGTGGTTGCCATGGTGTTTTAAGTTCGCGGCGGGCAGGCGGGTTTCCTGCGCGGGGGCGGGCGGTTGAAACCGCGCCAACAAGTTCACAAAACCTGCCTCCGCAGGTTAGGACTGGGAGTGTTCTGTTTCGGGAAGGGATGAGTCCGCAGGGCGGAAGGCTTCAGGAGGGGGGCGGCCCAGCCGGGGGTGAGGACGGGAGCGAGAGAGAACAGGGGTTCGTTTCGGCAGTTTTTTGCAGGGCCGGTGTCAGCCGGAGGAACGACAGGGGCGGAGCGCCAGGGGGTGGCCGAGAGGGAGGGTGCGGAGGCGCGGGGCGCAACGGGGGCCATTGCGGCCTGCGTGTCCAGAGGGGCGTCGGCCAGGGCCGCGACGGCCGCCTCGGTCGCCTTGCGGATGCGCCGCAGCCGGCCCCGCGTTTCCAGGTCTATGTCGGTCTCCTCCCGCGCGCTGTCCCGGCACTCCCGCTCCGACGTCTGCGCTTCTTCCAGCACCTCGTCACGCACGCGCCGGGCGTACAAGGCGGGGGCGTCCTTCCCCAGCATCTTAACGGCGGTGTCGATCTGCCGGTGCAGGTGGGTCTCGTGGCGCAGGGCCTTGTCGAGCCGGTCCAGGCGGGCTTCTTCGGTGAGCGTGTCGTCCTCGAAGAGCTGGGCCTGCCAGCGGTGGAGGCGGCGGAGGCGCCAGGAGGCGGCGGCATCGGTGAACATTAGGTGGCCTTCTGCTTTCTTCCAGGTGGGCGACGAGTAACAAATACTTGTCTACTATTATAACGCGTTATGTGGGAGAATGTCAAGGGGGCGGACGGAAAGATTTTGGCGGATGGGGGCGAGTAGCAGACGAGTGAATAAATTCACTCGCTCCGCATCAGACCTGTCCAGGGGACAGAGAAAAGCATGGCCGGGCAGGGAGGCCGGGCAGGGAGGCCGGGCGAGCGGCGACCCGACATGGGCCTGGGGGCTGTTCCGGGAGAGCCGAAGGTAATCGGGCCTCGCGCGCGTATGAAGTTCTTTCAGAGTCTTCTTTGAGTCTTTCTGAGTATTCTCTGAAGTAGTATGCGGGGATCCCGCAAACTGGTATGCGGGATTTGAGCAGGCTAGTGTGCGGAGATCGCGCAAGCTGGTATGCGGGATTTGGGCAGGCTGGTATGCGGGATTTGGGCAGGCCCCCACCCCAATTCCGGGGAGCCGGAAAGGGAGATGGAAGGGGAATAAGCGCGGGCGTCTTCCGGTTCCGGCTCTGGTCCCCCAAACTTGGGGCGGTGGGACCTCTCCCCTGTCGAGGGAGGGTAAGGGGGGCGACGCGGCACATCCGTGTAAGCACGGCTTTCAGACCAGGCTGGACTTATGCAAAGAGGCTATCGCCAAGCGCCCGAGCTGCTTTGCTTCCACCGGGTTTTGCCGATACAGGACGACGAAGCTACGGGCACAACTGGCGTGTTCGCTCCCATCAGAAACGCACTGCGCGATGGCGCTCTGCGCTTCCTCGCGCTCTTCTCTTTGTGATGAGTCCTCCGTCATGAACGCGAGGTGGAGCGTTCGGAGGACTTTAGCCCGCCCGCGCCGCAGCTCCTCACGTTCCCTCAGCTCAAAGAAGGCGATCGTGACTTGGGCACGGCGGTATTCGTGTGTGCTAGGATCGGCGTGTTTCGGGACTGGGATGACGCCTTGGAAGCCCAACAGGTCTTCTGGGTCGGTGTCTATATCCCCAATGGGATAGATGAGCAACGGCCGTTCCGGCCTGAGCCGCGTGGGGTCATCCTGCTCCGAGAGGCGGACATCTTCGATGGGGAAGTAACTCCGTTTCAGGCCCCGGTTGCAGTGTTCGCAGGCGGTCGCGTAGTTGAGCGGGTGGTAGGTGAGGAGGTAATAGCCCTCGGGAAACGCCGGGTCTGTGGGGAGCGGCGGCCAGGACACGACGGCCCGCTTGGGCCGGAAGTGTTCCACATCGTGGTCTTTGGGGCGCGTGGTCAGCTCACGCTCACAGAAGGCGCACTTGTTCTTCTGCAAGCTCATGTACACAGCTTTGATCTGGTCCCAGAAGGGGTTGGGCGGAACGCCCTGCGTCTGGGCGTCCCAATTCTTATCGCCAGGCTCGCCGTATTTCCCCGCTCGTCTGTAAAGGGCGGTGGCGGACGCAGCCCGTGCCTGCCAGCCTACCTTCTGGCGGTCAATCCTGGCCCGCAGCTCCGCTTCGGTGATGTCGTAGCGGATCATCGCGCCTGCCGCTCGCCGTTGCGTGGGGCGGCGTCCGCCGTGCCGTCATCCCCACGCGCGAGCAGGCGCAGGTATTCTTTGGCGGCGTCCGGGTTTTCCAAGGCCCGTTCCGCGAGTTCCTGGAGCTGCCGCTCCAGCCCCGGCGCGCGGGAACTGGCAAGGCCAAAGTAGCGGCTGCTGAGGACCTGGTCGGCGCTGAGGCCGTACACCTGCTCCCGGCTCTTATCTATCTTGATTTGCCCGGTTTCTTCATCCACTTCGGTCACGATGAGGTTTGCCGCTTCCAGGGTGCCGGCGATGATCGGGCTGTGGCTTGTGAAGAAGAACTGGAGGCGGGGAAAAGTGGTAGCGATGGTCTCGATGACGGTGCGCTGCCAGGCAGGGTGGAGCAGCAGGTCGAGTTCGTCCACGATGACCACGCCGCAGAGGTCGGTGAGTTTGTGTTCGCTCGGCGTCACCTGTGACATCTGATAGAGAAGGTCTACCACCCAGCCAACGAAGCCCCGGTAGCCGTCGGAAAGAGCAGGGAAGGGCAGGGATGTTCCACGCACGCGAAACACCACTTCCGAGGAGGTAATCAAAGCCCCATCCATGTTAAGGGGTTCGGCTGTCACACGAACTGGCATTGGCAGCAAGGCGTTGAGCAGCGCGAGGCCTTCGTCTAGCCGCTCCTTTTGCCTGAACTCAAACGCCCAGACGCTGATGGGTATTAGGGTGATCGCCTCTTCAAACAAACCAGCGACTCGCTGGTAGCGCGGCGCGCGGGCCTTTTCCCGGGCACTTTGGTCAAATGCTTCGCCGCTTGCCACGCGCCGTGAGGCACCATAGGCGGCCAGGAAAAAGGCAGGGGAAGCATCTTTGAGCAGTGGGTTCCATTTTCCAGAGGCGTGCTGCCCCGCCAAACTAATCGTTTCGGTGTCAGCGCGGCGGGTGACTAGTGCCAGTGACGAGATCGAACCGATTGTTTCTGGTTCCCATACTGCGCGTGGCTTATCCATATCCTGTAGATGTAGGCGAAGTCTAGTCCGGATCGCCGCACTTTCCTGCTGATCTGATGAGTCGCTGCGGTCCTGCCCCGTCCGACGGACAAGCAAGTAGGGACGAAAACCGCTGCTCTGGATGACGCGGCCGAGTACGCTTAAGGCGATTGCCGTCAGAATGGCTGATTTGCCGGTGCCATTGTCGCCGAGGATAAGGTTGACGTTAGGCAGGCGTGGCGCACCCCTTGGGATGTGTCGCCCATGATACTCAAACAGTACGCGGGCCTTCTCAAAGCACCGGAAGTTTTCGACTCCCAAGCTCTCGATATACATGGCTGCCTTCTTTTCTTCGGGTGAAAGGAGTATACCCGATGGGACCTCTCCCCGCGGCGAGCGGCGCCCCCCCGGTTAAGGGAGGGTGAGGAGGGAGTGGGACAGGTCAAGGGAGGGCGACATAGCGGAGCATGACGACGTAGTGGCAGGCGCCGGCGGCGAGGACGAAGAGATGCCATAAGTCGTGGGCGTTGAAGCGGCCGGGCCAGAGGTGGGGGCGGTCGGCGGCGAAGATCAGCCCGCCGGCCGTGTAGAGCAGGCCGCCGGCGAGGAGCCAGTCGAAGCCGTGAGGGGTGAGGGCGCGTTGGAGGGGAACGGCGGCGAAGATGGCGAGCCAGCCGATGACGGCGTAGAGCAGGACACGCACCCAGTCGGGGAGTCGGTAGCGAGGACGGCTGCTGACGATGCCAATGGCGGCAAGCCCGCAGACGAGGAGGAAGAGGCCCGCGCCGAGGCGCGGATCGCCGTGCGGGCCGCGCAGGCTGACGAGGCAGAGGGGAGCGTAGGTGCCGGCGAGGAACAGGAAGATGGCGATGTGGTCGGCGCGCTGCCAGCGGTCGAGGACCGGCTCGGGAAGGTAGAGGGAGTGATACAGGGCGCTGACAGCGTAGAGGAAGAAGGCGCTGAGGCCGTAGAAGACGAAGGCGCCTGTGGCCCAGGAGTCGCTGTGGGCGCGCAGGAGGAGGACGAGGAGGCCGGCGAGAGCGGCGCCGGCGCCCAGCCCGTGGGAGAGGCCGCAAAAGGGTTCGCGGACGAAGAACAGGCGGCAGGAGATGGATTTAGGGACGATGGGGTTTGGAGTGATGGAGTCGGGCACGGGTTGGGGTGGCCCCTCCCTGGGGCCGAGGGTAAGGATACCCGAAAATGCGGGGGAAGGCGGCCCCCCCACCCCAATAAGACCCCAATTCGGGGGGAGCCGGAACCCACCCCGCCGCGAGCGTCGGCCCTCCCGAAACGGGAGGGCGCGGAGTCCCGGAGTATGGCGCCCGGTGCAACCTCTTCTCCTCTCCGTTGTACCCGCTGCCGAGGCCCTGCGAGCAGGGGCGGGGAGGGTGCCGAGGAACGAGGCGGGAGGGGTTCCCTCCAGCTCCCCCATTATTAGGGTTTCGTTGGGGTGGGTGCGGGGGGGATCTGAAGGGGAAGCTTTCGCCCGTCTTCTACGCGCTGGCGATCGGTCTGGCATTCGTGCGGCCGTGGCTGGTGCTGGACCGGCGCATCGAATGGGTGGTGTCGGAGGCGGAGGGTGGGACGGAGGGTAAGAGGGAGGGTAAGAGGGAGCGGGAGAAAGGCAAAAAGGCGAGGGCGGACCCGCCCCGCTAGCTGTCGCGCTCGATGATGTAGTTTGCGAGGGCGCGCAGGGGGTCAGCGTGCTCGTCGAAGCCCCCGAGGGCGACGAGGGCGGCGTCGCAGGCGCGGCGGGCGAGGGCGCGGGAGGCGGGGATTCCGATGACCTTGGGGTAGGTGGCCTTGTCCTGCTTCAAGTCGCTGCCCAGGGGCTTGCCGATCTTGGCGGCATCGCCTTCGAGGTCTAAAATATCGTCGGTGATCTGGAAGGCGAGGCCGGTCTTGGCGCCGTAGATTTGCAAGGCGCGCTCCTGGTCCACGGTCGCGCCGCACAAGCGGGCGCCGGCGAGCAGGGAAGCGAGGAGGAGGGCGCCGGTCTTGCGGGCGTGGATGGAGGCGACGGTGGCCTCATCGAGGTCGGGCAGGCCCTCACTCTCGATGTCGGAGACCTGGCCGCCGACCATGCCGCGCGTCCCCGACGCGCGGGCGACCATGACGAGGGCATCTAAAACGCGGCCTTCGGGGGCATGGACGCGGCACTCGGCGATGAGGTCGAAGGCGAGGGCGAGGAGAGCGTCGCCGGCGAGGATGGCCATGGCCTCGCCGTAGACGACGTGCGAAGTGGGGCTGCCGCGCCGGAGGTCGTCGTCATCAATGGCGGGCAGGTCGTCGTGGATGAGCGAGAAGGTGTGGATGCACTCGACGGCACAGGCGAGCGGGGTGACCCACTCGGGGTCGCCGCCGACGGCCTCGGCCCCGGCGTAGACGAGGATCGGGCGGAGGCGCTTGCCGCCGCAGAAGAGCGAGTAGCGCATGGTCTCGTGCAGCCGGGGCGGGAGGCTGTCGGCGGGCGGCAAGTAGATGTCGAGGGCGCGATCGGTGAGGGCGCGCCGCTCGGC
>JANOOM010000628.1:0-1987 GCA_031421335.1 Armatimonadota bacterium | reverse complement strand
GCGTGCGTGCGCGCGACTTGCCGCACCGCCTCGGCGGTCCCCTGCATGAAGTCCGCCCCGCCGCCGCCGTGGACGTGCATGTCCACGAAGCCCGGCAGGACCAGCAGGCCGCCCACGTCAATGTCCCCGCTGCGTGTCGGCGCCGTCCGCCCCGCCCCGACTTCGGCGATGTCGCCCGCGTCGTCAATGGTGACACTGCCGCCCTTCAAGACTCCGTCCGCCGTCACGATGTCGCCGGTGATTGCATACATACGAGCCTATTGCCGACGCGCCGCGCCGACTCCTGCAAAATAGTTCGGCCCGCCGCCAACAAACGCCCCCGTTTCTGTCACTATCACTATGAGGACCAGCGATTGAGACCTGACCCGCGTACTGACTTCCCGGCTTTCTACCAGCAGCACGGCGACCGCCTCTACCGGTTCTGCTACCGGCTGTCCGGAGACAAGGCCGATGCCGAGGACCTGACGCAAGAAGTCTTCCTGGCCGCCTTCCAGGGCGCGGGCCGGTTCGCGGGCCGCGCCTCCGTCCAGACCTGGCTCTACCAAATCGCCCTCAACTGCTGGCGGCAGACGCGCCGCGCGCCCCGCCTGGACACGACGGCACTCTTGGATGATGCGACTCACTCAGGGCCAAACTTAGAGCAATCTGTGACCGACGCCGCTTCTCTGACCTGTGCCCTCGCCGCCCTGCCGCCCGACCTGCGCGAAGCCTTCCTGCTCGTCAAGGCAGAGGGCCTGACACACCGCGAGGCCGCGCAGGTGCTAGACGCCCCGCTCGGGACCGTGCAATTCCGGGTGCATCAGGCCGCTCGCCGCCTGCGCGCCCTGCTAACCGAGGACGAAGACCACGGGTTGAAACCCGAGGCACCGAAATGCTCACCGTCCAGGGGACGGAAGACACGGAGGCAGACCAGCGAGTGACGGCCTCCTGCTCTCGCATCTGACTTCTTGCGTCCCTTGGACGCTGGGCACTTCTGAGCCTCGGGTTTCAACCCGTGGTCCGCTGCGTCACCGCACAAAGGAAACAACCATGACCTGTGACCAAGTCCGGCCTCTTCTCGAAGCGTTCACTGCCCATGAACTAGGGTGGGGGACCGCCTGGCGCGTCCGCCGCCACCTCGCCGCCTGCCCCGCCTGCGCGTCTGAACTGGCCGAGACCAGCCGCCTCGACGCCCGAGTCCGCGCTTGGCGCGACGTGCCCGCCCCGGCGAGCCTGCAAAGCCGCATCGCCGCCGCGCTAGCCGCCGTTGCGCCCGCCGCCGCGCCGCGCCGCCCGGTCGTTGTTCGCCGTGCCGTCGTCGGATTTGCGGGTGTGGCCGCCGCATCTGCCGCGTTCTTCTGGCTCGTGCCTGGCCATCCGGGGCGCCCAACGATCGCCTTCGCAGATGTGGAGCAGGCGATGCAGCAGGTGAAGTCAGTCTCTTACGACATGAACTCCCACATTTACGACAAACAAGGCCGTCTTGTTGGTGGTGTGGTCGTTCCCGGTGTGAGCGCGCAATCTTATCATAACTGGCTGCGGCGGACACCGGCGGCGAACGCCCAATATGACGCGAACATGCATGAATGGAGACTAGAGGACGAACGCGGAACCGTATCATATAGCCAAAGGCTTAACGAGTACCTAAAGCAGCAGCCTGATGGAAACATTGGACAAACGATCAACAAACGCATGCGTCTCCTGACAGAACTACCCGCAGATGAAGCCCCAGACCCATTGCACTATAACGACTACCGCGTTCAGCCCTGGCAGCGGCAGGAGATAACCTTGGGTGGGCGGAACTGCTCGGCATTCACAACGGAAATAGATCGCACTGTGATGACAGCGGACGGCGATACGGCGGACGGGTCCACGCACGAAACAATTTGGGTTGATGAGCAGACGCTGCACATCATCCGCATCGAGTTTATTGGCGATCTCCCGTTGCACATGGTTCCGAATGGAGAAGGCTACCAGGAGCGATCTGTCTTCGATAACTTCCATTATA
>JANOOM010000627.1:0-3653 GCA_031421335.1 Armatimonadota bacterium | reverse complement strand
GATGGTCTGCGGCGTGGCCCGCGCGGCGGCGACTGTCAGGCCGAGGCCGAGGGTGATCGCCACCGCGTACTTGAGGAGCGACGTAGGCCAATGAAGTGCTTGGTGAGGTGCTCGATGAAGTGCTGTTGACATGTCCCCATTATAGACGCAGTGGGCGGGCCTGTCAATCACGCCCCCCTCTTGGTCACGCCCGCTTATCATGCGGCGCAAAGGACAGGTTTCCGTGGGGGAGCCTACGGGAGTGCTGACAGTGTCGCTCCGAACTCCCGGATCTGCCGGCGACGGCCTCCTATGGACTTGGCAGGAGAATCACCGGGGCTATGGGGCGGGAAATGAGGGCACCGTGGCTGAACTGATTACCGAAAGAGCCGTAAGGCCCCTTTCTTTAGATATGGGGATATAAGGCTCCGTGTCTTTCCTAAGACACGATATTTTTGCCTTCCGTTTCAGATGTGTTGACATTAGATAGCCTCTTATGGTGTACTATTCACACGAGGACGGAACTGCGCTCAAACAACAATATCGCCCACTCCTGCAAGTATCACATCATCTTCTACCCGAAATATCGCAGGAAGGTTTTGACCGCCGATATTGCCGAACGGTTAAAATCCATTGTCTATGAAGTCGCCGAAGAAACCAAGTGCGAGATCATCGAAATGGAAGTGATGCTTGACCATGTTCATATCTTGTGCGAAGTAGACCCGCAGTTTGGAGTTCACAAGTTCGTCAAACTCGCCAAAGGTCGTTCGTCACGCTATCTGCGTCAGGAGTTTCCAATTCTCACGCGCCGCCTGCCGTCGCTCTGGACAAACTCATATATGGTTGTTACAAATCCGATTTTGCCAAACCATTTCTTGAGCCAATTCTTAGAACAGGCTAAGAGCCAATAGGAGTGACGCATGGCTTCGTTGGGACAAACAACACCGCTTGAAGTTCAACAACAGATTGTCACCCTGTATTCCGAAGGCTTATCCATTAGCCTTGTCGGAGAACGATTGGGCATTAACAAGTCTACAGTCAGCAAATGGGTCAAACATCATGGTGGTCAAATCCGAGATGCAAAAGTAGCACGACGTATCTACACGCATAATGAAGAAGCTTTTAGCCGCTCTTCACCAGAAGCGTCCTATTGGCTCGGATTTCTTCTTGCGGACGGGTGCGTTCTCCAACCTACGAGGGGAAGTCTCAGACTTGTTGTGGCCCTTGCCGACCGTGATGAATATCATTTGGAAAAGCTTCGCTCATTTCTCGGCTACACAGCACCGCTCACCCGTGATACGAGGAAAGGCCAAGTCCGTATCGTGCTTCCATCTGACGCCATTTGCAACGCACTCATCCAAAAAGGCTGCCATCCAAACAAATCTTTGACCGTATTTAGCCCGCCGCAAGCACCCTTGCTTGAGGCTTTATTGGGGTTAGCGGGGCGTTAGGCGGGCTTCTCTCAAGCCCTGCAACACAAAGGCTTTAGCCCGAACGAAGTGAGTTCGGTTTTCGTGAAGCAGGGGCTTTCGGGTATAATCAAAGTGCTCGTGAGTTGTGCCTCGGCAGTTGAAACGTGCTCGAAGGATTCTGCGGCGTTTGCACCTGTTTTTGCTTCGGCTGAGGACGGGCTAGGAACGCTGAAACGAAAGAAGATACTGTACGAGTCGGGCAATCAGGCAACTCAAAACGAGCACAAGGTTTCGCAGGCTTGTCCTGCGGAATGGGCGGGGACACCGCCTTTGGGCGTCAACGTAAGCCAGTAGGCTACGCGTAGCCCAAGAAGCCGCTTTGCTGAAATGCGATTGCTTTTTCCGTCTTGCCTACCTTCGGGCCAGAGCAAGCCCCAAGAAGCCGTCGGGCTTTAGCCCGTGCGGAGTGTCACGCTCACTTTTCCTGATAACGGATACTTCCACAGTTGCCATTTCATTCGCGGGTTCTTTGACGGTGATGGCGGCATATACTACAATGACTTCATTGACCTTCATCGTAGCGCCTCCTGCGCTTGGGAATCATCCCTGAAGCAGTACGCCGGAGATGGGTTCCATCTCCGGCGTTTTCTCGGCTGTGTTAGTTGTCCGCGAACGGGTCGTCCATGTCGTCATCGGCCGGCGGAGGCTGGTTCCGATTGCCGACGGGCGGCCGCTGCGGGGCGCTGGGCGCGGGCCGCTGGGGGGCAGCCTGGGCGCGCTGGGGCGCGGCCTGGGCACGGGCCGGGGCCGGCGCAGCAGGAGCATCGAAGGCGTCATCGCCGCCGTCGGAGAACTGGTCGCCTCCGCCGCCCTGGTTGTAGCCGCCACCGCCGCCGCCCTGGCTGCTGCGGTTGTAGCCGCCACCACCGCCGCCCTGCGCGCCTTCTTCGCCCTCTTTGGGGCGGTCCAGCGACTTCAGGTTGTCCACGACGACTTCGGTGTCGCGCCGCTTTTCGCCGGCCTGCGTGACGTACTCACGCACCTGGAGCCGCCCCTCGACGAGTACGAGGCGGCCTTTGCCGAGGTAGTTGGCGGCGTACTCCGCCGACTGGCGCCAGGCGACGATGCTGAAGAAGTCGGCCTGCTTTTCCTGGCCGTTCGTGCGTGCCTCAGCGGACATCGGGCGGTTGACGGCCATGCGGAACTGCGTGACGGCAATGCCGCTCGGCGTGTACTTGAGTTCGGGGTCACTGGCGAGGCGGCCCACCATGATGACGCGGTTAAAGTCCATTCTATTCTCCTCTACTCACTATACCTATGCTGATCTCGGGACTTGTGCTGGCGCGAGCGTTTAGGCCGCCGCTTCCGAAGGCTCCGAAGCCTCAGCGGGCGTGACGGTCTCCGTAGCGGGCGTGACGGTCTCCGTCGTGGCCGCCGCGACCGAAGGGGTCGCGGTGACTGGCGGGGTCTCCGCGACTGCCGGCGTTTCGGCGGCAGGGGCGGCGGCAGGCTCGGGCTGCGGAGCGGGCGCTGCCACTGGGGCGGCCTGCGGCTGCTGGACGGGCTGCTGGCGCGCGGGCATGCCGTTCATGATGGGCACGGCCGCGTCGTCGTCGTCCCGGCGGACAATCATGTAACGGAACTGGTCTTCGCTGATCTGGAAAATGCGCCGCAGTTCGGCCTCGACGTCGGGCTTGGCCTCGAACTGCATGATGACATAAATGCCCTCGGTGCGGCCCTTGATCTCATACGCCAAGCGGCGCCGCTCCCAGACATCAATGTTGCCGACGACGCCGCCGCCGGTCTCGACGACGCCCTGATATTTGGCCTTGATGACCCCGATCTGCTCGTCGCCCAAACCGGCGTCCACGATGTAAACTGCCTCGTAAGGCTGCGTGATGGCGATGGATGGCATGAAATGCCTCCTCTCTCTGGTCTTGGATTTTTGGCCCCCCGTGTCTCGCCAAAGACGGAAGGGCAGAGAGGAACGATAAACCAGAAGACTGGTCTTGTTCAACAATCGAACTATTATAGCACGGCGGGGCGGTAAAAAACAACCCGCGTCACTTGATGAAGTAGCCCGAGGTTCGCCACTTGCTGTCCGCATCGCGGGTGAGGATGGCCGTCTCCGTAGCCACACTTCTTTTTTCGAAATCAGTCGCGTAGACGAGAACGCTGTAGTCGCCGGGGGGCACACCAGGGAGGCTGCTCGTGCGCTGCCCGCTCGTCAGCGTCCGCTTCTGGAGCTTGCCAAGTGGCCCG
>JANOOM010000626.1:0-5720 GCA_031421335.1 Armatimonadota bacterium | reverse complement strand
CCCCGCATGACAACAACATCCCCAACACTCGAGACCACTCAGTTTGAAGGCTGGGACAGCGTCCGCTTTTCCAACGGTGACGCCGAAGTCATCGTCACCACGACAATCGGGCCGCGCATCATCCGGTATGGACTTGTCGGCGGCCCGAACGCCTTCCAGGTCATCCCTGAAACGCGCGGGCAGAGCGGCGCGGCCAAGTGGACCCCTTACGGCGGCCACCGGCTCTGGCACGCGCCTGAAGTCAGCCCCCGCTCCTACCACCCCGACAACGAGCCGTACCCCGCCCCAACGCTGGACGGCGACACACTCAGTATCGCCTACGGCACCGAGAACACGACGGGGATCGCCAAGGAGATGCGTGTTACCTTTGCCTCGTCCGGCCCCGCTGCCCGCGTCGAGCATATCCTGACCAACCATAACGTGTGGCCGGTCACCTTGGCGCCGTGGGCCTTGAGCATCGTCGCGGGTGGCGGGCGGGTCGTACTTCCGCAGGAGCCGTTCGTCTCGCACGACGACGATCTGGCCCCCGCCCGGCCCCTGGTCTTGTGGAAGTTCACTGATATGGCCGACCCGCGCTGGCGCTGGGGGACCAAATATCTCTCTCTGCGGCAGGCCGACGAGAACGCCCACGCCCAGAAGGTCGGGCTTCACAACGTGCAGGGGTGGGGGGCGCACTTGACCGACGAGCAGGCATTTATCATCCGGATCACGCCCGCCGCAGGCGGCCCGGCCGCGCTGACCGACATGGGCAGCAATTTTGAGACCTTCACCAAGGCCGCGTTTCAGGAGCTGGAAACGCTCGGCCCGCTGACAACCCTGGAGCCGGGCCAGTCGGTGACGCACACGGAACACTGGTTCCTGGCGAAGACCGGCCCGATCGCCGATACCGACGAGGCTTTAGATGCATCTCTCCTGCCGCTCGTGCGGGCCGCCCAGGCGCAGGCCGTTCGCTGAGGTGGGACGCAAAAAAAGGCCCATCGGCTTAAAGCCGATGGGCCTTTTCGTTGGCTCCTGATGCGCTACTGACTGCCGCTTGTGGGAGCGGTTCCAGTCGTTGTGGCCGGTGCCGAGGGCGAAACCGAGGCGGCCGGCGCCGTGACCGTGATCGGCGGGGCGGGCTTCTGACTGTCGCCATACAGGGCGACGCCGATGAAGACCGCCACGACCACCAGCATGAGGACGATGACGAGTGTGCCCCAGTTGGCGTTCTCAGTGCTGGTATCTCTGTTCTGGTTTGTGTTGACGCTCATAAGGCCGCGTGCCTCCTACGAATTAGACTGGCGGCATTATACCACAATCCGCCTCAGCGGAAGAAGGTGGACAGACCCAAAATCAGGTTGGATGTCCCCGACGAATGGCGAGCGGCTCGGTAGTTCGCTTCCAGGTCCAGTGCGATACTCGGGTTGAAAAAGTATTTCACGCCGCCCTGCCCGCCGACCGAAGCGCTGTCGTCGTGAACGTGAGAGTAGCCCACGAACACGCCGAGGTAGGGCAGGAGCTGGGTGCTGGCCCCACCCGCGAAGTAGTAGTCGGCGAAAGCCCCCACCGACGACGCCGTGGTGGAATGACTCGCCCCGGAGATGGCGGCCACGCCGCCGAACTCGACGGTCGGCGCGGTGAACACGCCGTAGCTGCCCTGCACGGCGTAGGGCTTGTCGCCGTTGAAGCTGTAGTTGGCGGCCAGGCTGACCTCCTTGGTCCCCGCCGTCGGCAGCAGCGAGTCAGGCGATGACAGCGTCGCCTGCGCCTGCGCCGCCGACATGATGGACAGGAAGGTCGCCCCGAGCGCGCAGACGCCCAGTGTCTTGGAAAGTGTCACGGTGTTTGTCTCCTTATCTCCCCGAAGACGTGGTAGCTCAAGGAAGCTTCGGGTGTATAAGACCTCGTACCCAGATCGCACAGACTTAAACAGAGGGGCCGGAATAGTGTACACGTCATCGGGCGGCGCTTTGAAGTATAATCGTTTCTGGAACACGGCAGCCGCCGTGACGCCGCGAAAGGAACCCCGATGCTCAGACCGATCCAAGCCCTCGTTCTCGGACCCGTTTTAGGACTGGCGCTGCTCCTGCTGACCGCCGTGACCCAGGCCGCCCCCGCGAAGCGCGCTACGCTCCGGCCCCGCGTGGCAGCCGAGCGGTTCACCTTCGTCGCCTACGGGGACACCCGCACCGACCCGGCCACCCACCGGAGGGTCATCCGGGAGATCGTCGGCCTGCACCCCGAGTTCGTCCTGCAAAGCGGTGACCTGGTTTCCGACGGACGCAACGCCCAGCAATGGCTCCTGTTCGACCAGATCACGCAGCCCCTGCGCGCCGCCCACATCGCCTATTATCCCGCACGCGGCAACCACGACCTGGGGACGTTCTACCCCCACTACGTCCCCGGCACGTTCGACTCGGGCGACAAAGTGAACCGCCTGTACTATGCCTTCACCCGGCACCGGAACCGGTTCATCATCGTGGACAGCATGGAGCCTTACGATCCGGGCAGCCCGCAGTACGTCTGGCTTGAGCGCGAGCTGGCCCGGTCGAAGGGCGCCGTCAGCACGTTCGTCATGTTCCACGAGGGGCCGTTCTCGGTCGGCCCGCACGGGCCGACTCTGGACGCGCAGAAGTATCTGCACCCGCTGTTCGTCAAGTACCGTCCCCGCGCCGTCTTCTGCGGCCACGACCACTTGTACTACCGCACCACCCGCGACGGTGTCACTTATATCGTCACCGGCGGCGGCGGCGCCCCGCCCTACCGGCCTGAGAACGCCCAGATCGCCATCCCTGGCGACGTGTTCCAAAAGGACGTGGACAGCATGGGCCGGCCCCTCAGCGACGCCCAGTACGATGCCCTGATCTACCATGCCATCCGCTGCGAGGTGGACGGTCCGCGCATGACCGCGACCGTGATTCGTCTGGATGGCAGCATCATCGACAAGTTCACACTAGGCCCGAAGTAGCGAACCAGACATTCTGCCGAGTTTGAGAGTCTGTATGTAGTAGAAACAAGCCACTCGTATCCGTGATGCAAGCGCCCGCCCGGAACCTCTATCACAAGCCGAAGACGGTGGACGAACTGACTGAGCGCAACGTCGCGCTGGTCGCCCAGCTTGACAAGACCGCCTTCTTCAAGGGGAGGGCCACCGGCTTCTGTCGTGGACATCATCACCGCCTCCTGCGGCAAGATCACCTTCATCTGGGCGCATGTGCTGTGATTCGCCGCCTGGATGGTCTTCAACTTCCTGCCGCACCTGCCGCGCGGCTGGCAGTTCGACCCGTACCCATGGCCTCTGCTGCTGATGATCGTGAACCTGGAAGCGACCGTCCACCACTTCGACAGGCCTGACGGGGACCCGGAGGTCTCCATGCTGGCCGAGGCCACCGGGCCAGAGCGGCTGGTAGCCCAGATCGAGAAGGTGATTGACAAGGAAGCGCGCTCGAAGAAGATGGACGGCGGCAACGAGCCGTAACGACAGGAGCCAAAGTTGACCGGTCCCGCTGAACCGCTGCCCGAACACGCTATCCACCATGTTGACACCGTCGCCACCCTGCATACGCGGGCCGAAAGTGGGGTCGGCGTTCACCAGCGCGTCGTCGAGGTTGTCACCGCGAATCTGGGCCGGCCGCTGTTCCTGAACCTGGTCATCGCTGCTCTCGCCTTGTGGGCGCTCGTGAACGTCTTCCCCAGGCGCTTCGGCATCACGGCGTTTGACTCCTTCCCGTTCCCCCTGCTGGCCGGGATCGTCAGCACTGGCGGGCTGCTGCTGGCGATCGTCATCCTGATCACGCAGAACCGGCAGGCGCGTCAGGCCGAGCGGCGGGCGCAGCTCGACTTGCAGGTCAGCCTGCTCACGGAGCAGAAGATCGCCAAGCTGATTGCGCTCGTGGAGGAGCTGCGCCAAGACATGCCCTCGGTCCGCAACCGCCTGGACCCGGAGGCCGAGGCGATGGCGGAAGCCGCCGATCCACACGCCATTTTGGATGCCCTGGAAGAAAAGCTGGACAAGGCCGTGGAACTGGTGGAAAAAGCGCAGGAGCTGGCGTGAGCGGGGCAGGTGAGACGGGATGAAGGGCAGGGCACGAGAAGGAGGGCAGGGACAAGAAAGCGCGACCTGGAAAGAGGGCGCGATTCATCGCGCCCTCCTCCCAGTCCTTATTTTGCCTGGACTGTCTGCTGGAACGCCGATGCCAGTGGCCCATTCTCGGCCAGGTTCTCCGAACGCACCTGCGCGCTCTTGGCGATCATCTCAGCCTCCGAGTCCCGGTATGGGTCCAGTTTCGTGACCGGCTTGGCGTTGCCGATCAGGCTCCACAGTGTCAGCCCGCCCGGCCCTCCGAAGATCACTTTGTAGGTCCACTGCGTCCATGAGATGCCTTTGTCGTCCATCGCCTTGACCAAGGCGGCCTCGGTCTCGGGCGTGCCGCCGGGCTCCAGGCCGAACTCGCCGACATAGAACGGCACTTGTCGCCGCTGCCGCTCCTTGTCCGTGGACGCCAGGTAAGTCGCGGACCCCTTCGCCTGGTCGGCGGCCGATTTGGCCGTGAACTGGTAGTAGTGGGTGCTGTAGACGACGTCCGTCCATCCGCAGGGGCCGGGGAAAGGCATCCACTGAACTCCCGTATAGCCGTCCTCGATGAAAACCAGGTGCGTCCGGTCTGCCGCCCGCACAGCCCGGTACAGCCGGTCCGTCACCACATACAGTGTATCCGAGCCGGGCGTTCCCATCGGCTCATTGACTAGGTCGTAGCCGGCCACGGCCGGGTTATCCCGGTAGCGGCGCGCGACCTGGGTCCAGATCGCTTCGGCGCGGCTGATGTTCGCCGGGTCCTTGAAGAACTCGTTGCGGTCCGCCATGCCTGTGTGGCCCTGGTCGCTCTGGCTGCCAGGGGCGCCGTGCATGTCCAAAATGACGTAGATGCCGCGCGCCCCCGCCCAGGCGATGGCCTGATCCATGAGCTTCAATATGGCCGGCTCGGCGACCTGGCTTGACAAGAACGGCAGACGGACACAGTTCAGCCCTGCTGCGCGGATGCGGTCAAAGTCCGACTCGTTCAGCCACGCCTGCCGGAAGGCCGCCTGCACTCGCGCCGCCCCCGCCGCCCCGAACCGCTTTTTCAGCACGGCCACGAGCGAGGCGTGGTCCTTGAACGGCGGCAGGCCGGACCCCTCCGGCGGCTTGGTCTGGAACGGCATCATCCACGGCTCCTCGACGAGCCAGCCCCCCAAATTGATCCCGCGCAGGACGACGGGCCGGCCCGACGGGTCCACGATCTGGACACCCTGCGCGTGCAGCCGGGGCAGCGGCGCGGCGAAAAGAGGCGCGGAAAACATCAAGAGGAAAAGTGGCAGAAGCGCGGAGGAGAAGTGCGTGAGGCGGTTTTGCATACGAGGATTATAGTGGACGCCGCCACGGTTTGTCAATGGGGCCTGCCAACAAGCATGGGACGCCAAGGCGGATGAGTGCCGTGCTGCGCGCAAGGGCGTGTGCCGTGCCGCGAACAGGGCCGAGTGAATAAATTCACTCGCTCCACGCCAGATTTGTCTAAGGGACAAAGGGACGGGTTCCAGGAACGGGCCAGAGGCCGTCCATTGCTCTTTGTCCTTCTTCTGTCCCCTGGACAGGTTTGATGTGGAGCGAGTGAATTTATTCACTCGGCCCTGTTCGCGGCCCGCCCTGCGGCCCTGTTCGCGGCCCGCCCTGCGGCCCTGTTCGCGGCCCGCCCTCGCGCCTT
>JANOOM010000625.1:0-12687 GCA_031421335.1 Armatimonadota bacterium | reverse complement strand
CTGGCCCTTCCGGGCTGACGCGGCTCCTTCTCCCTTAGATCCCCTAGTTAATTCTTGTCGCTTTGCAGGGCCTGCTGGCACTGGTCGATGGCCTTTTGAACCAGGTCCAGGGCCTGCTCCCGGTGCCCGCCGAAGTCGTGGGCAGCTTTCTGGAGGTTCCCCTGCGCCTGCTGGAGATTCCGCAGGGCGCGGCGGAGTTCCGGGTGGCGCTCACCGTGCGGGTGCGTGCGAGTGATGGGCGGGCGGCATCGGCCAGTGAATCGAGCGCTCAATTAACCTAACCGCTGTGCTGCGATTGACGTGAACAAAATGCAATTGTTCATTTGGGTCAGGGTGGGGTCAGGAGCAGCAGCGGGTGCCTGAAAGTTCCCGGCACGGCCCCCGCGCGCTGAGGTATACTGCGATATGTCACTCTACGCAGAATTGCATCGTCACCTGGGCGGCGCGGTCGTCCCGCGCGTCTTCTGGCGCTACCTCGTTCGGAACGGCCACCCACTGGCCGCCGAGTTCCCCGTATACGAGGACTTTGAAGCCTTCATCACCCGCCCCCGCGCCTCCTTGGCCGAGTACCTGGAGCTGCATGCCCTGATCGAGCCGTTCCAGACGCTCGAAACGCTGCCCTACTTCGTTTCCAAGTTGATCCGGGGCGCTTACGTCTTTGAAGGCATCTGCTACCTGGAACTGCGCCATACCCCCTACTACCGCGCCGACGCGGCGCTCTCCCAGGCGGACAAGATCGCGCAGATGCGTGACGTCGTCATCGCCGTCGGCGAGGCCGGACACGACCCGCGCTATCCGCTCCTGATGCGGCAGATCTTGTGCATGCACTCGCAGCTCCCCTATGAAGTTAACCGGGCGACGCTGGACCTGGCTGAGAGCCTGCCGCAGTACGTCTGCGGGGTGGACCTGGCCGGCCCGGACATTTACTACGCGGCCCGGATAGACGAGTGGGTCGGCCTGTTCCGCTCCGCGCGGGAGCGTGGGATTAACACGACCGGTCATTTATACGAGACGGCGGACGGCTGCCACCCGGCCCTGCTGCCGTTTCTATCGCGCATCGGCCATGGCATCCAGATCGCCCTGCGCTTCCCGCACCTGCTGCCCGAAGTGGCGGCGCGCGGCCAGTGCCTGGAGGTCTGCCCAACGACTTACCTCAAGACGGGAACTTTAACCGACCTCACGACGCTGAGGACAGTGTTCGAGCGGTGCGAGGCGGCAGGAGTGGACGTAGTGATCTGCACCGACAACGCGGGCCTCCATAATGTCCGTTTGCCCTGGGAATTCGAGAACCTGCTGACGCAAGACGTCATAGATTTTTCCCAGCTCGCTGCCTGTCAGGATGCCGCCTTCCGCCATGCCTTCGCCTGGCCGCACCCGCACCCGCCACGCGTCCTGCTCGACCAACTGATCCAATCACCCCCGCCTCTGGCGGGAGGTACTAGAGGGGAACCCATCTGATGAACAAGCCTGCTCTCCGCGTCGGCATCGCTGCCGCCGCCCTGCTCACCGTCGCCGCCCTGGTCGGCCCCGCCGCTGAGGCCCAGAACGCCGCCACCAAGGCTGGCAATGCCATCGCCTACCCGTTCAAGAAGGCCGCCCACAACGCTGGCCCGAGTTCCAAGATCGTCAACAAGAACATCAAGAAGGCCGCCAAGGACACCCAGTACGGCGTCCGCAAGAACGCCGCCAACGTGAGCGTGAACGCCCACCGCGCGACCGGGAAGAACTCGGTCGTGCGCCGCAAGAACGGCGCGAAGCGCCACGACACGGTGGTCACACCCAAGGGCAAACTGCACCGCCTGCCCAAGTAGGCAAGCCCCCTCAGAAGAGCGCCCGCCGGTCCTGCACAGGACCGGCGGGCGTTTTCAGTTCTCGGCATACGGGTGCATCTGAGACAGACACGTCTAACCGTCCAATTCAATCGCTGCTCTTTCCCTGCTGACCGCCCCTGCGCCCCCCACGGCGCCTGCCAGGGCCAACCGGGTGAGTGCCGCCGCGCCCGCCCCGGCGCAGAGCGCGCTCAGCGCCCTCGCCGCCCGACCCGACAGTCCCCTGCCCGCCGGAACCCGGCTGCTCTCCGTCCGCATCGCAAACGGCCTCGCCACGGCGGACTTCTCCCACGAGCTGCGCCTCAACTTTTCCGGCGGCGACAGCGGAGAAACGCGCACGGTGAACGCCATTCCGAGCACACTCGGCAAGTTCCCCACCATCAGGCGCGTCCAGCTTCTGGTCCAGGGCAAGCCTTTTGGCTCGCTCGGCGGCCTTCTCGCCTTGTCCGACCCGCTCCCGGCCCTGCGCCCCACTTTGGCGGCGGCGGCGCCCCACCGCTGGCTGCACCACGCCTCTCACACTGCCGCCCCGGCGGCCAGAACTTACGCGCTCTGATTTCGGGCGCAGTGCTTGACAGAACGTGTAGGGGGCAGTATAATAGTGCTGTCTCCCCATGGACAGTTGGCTCAGTGGTAGAGCACTTCCTTCACACGGAAGGGGTCACAGGTTCGAATCCTGTACTGTCCATTCCCCCCCCTTTTTTGGTACGCCGCCTTCCCCCGTCCTTACTCTTCGCCTCGTGCCGCTAGACAGACAGTACAAGGTTACGATCTGTGACCCCTTCCGTGTGAAGGAAGTGCCCTCCTCCCGTGCCGACCGTCTAATCTTCAATCAGTGAGTGAGGCAAGCAAGCTATGCCAACCGCAGCCATAGCGCCGCTAACAAACGCCGCACCAACCTCCGATGCTCTCGCCGCTGTGACCGAGCATATTGCCATCATCAAGCAGAACTACCGGGCTAGTGACTGGCAGCGTGTGGAACGATACCTTCAAGATGATCCCCTTTCTGCGGGGCTGTTAGTAGAGGCCAAGCGTCACATAAAGGGTGTTTTCGGCGGGGCAGTCGAGGTCTTCCTGGATGTGACTCCTGACCCCTCCGGCGCTGATCACCCTTTCCTCTACGCGCGCATCCTGACGACTGAGACCCGCCGTGAGGCGTCGCGGAAGCTGCGCCTATTCGATGAAGAGTGGTGGCTGGACGCTGGCAGTCGTGTTGATGCTCGTTTAGAGTTCACGGTATCCACTCCGATTGTCGAGGGAACAGCCGTTGCCATTTGGTTGGCAGGATTATTATGTTCTGGCGAAAGAACTCGGAGAACGAGAGGAAGAAGCAGCATTACGGAGCGCGATAAGCCGCGCCTACTATGCCGCTTTTTGCAGCGCACAGATCAAAGTAATGCAGCGCGCCCCGGACTTGATCAGGGAAGAGGGGCAAGGCTCGCATGAGGTGGTCTGGCGCTGGTTCAGGAGGCAGAACAACCGCTCGCAGGCGGAGATCGGCGTTTGGGGACTTCGACTGAGGGATGACCGCGTCTCGACCAATCGTCGAGCCGGCGCCAAAATAGACTCAGCCTGGGCGCGGGATGCTCTGGATGATGCAGGTTAAGATTCTCAGGCGGCTGACAAACATCTAGCCTTCGCCGCTTGTTCAACGACGGCCGGACCTCGCTTCTGCAAGGTCCGGCCATTTCCATCACTCCAGCCTGAAATCCACCTCGAACGTCCGCCGCCAGGGGAGGCGCGTGCTGCCCGGCGCCAGGCGCAGGCCCTCGCCGATGCCGCGCGCCTGGAGGTCGGACAGGCGGGCGGACAGGCGGCCCTCGATGAAGAGGCTGAGGACTGACTGCTGGGCGGGGTCGTCCGGGTCGGGGTCGTGGCGGCCCGACAGGCGCTCGGACTCGGCGCGGGCCTCGCGGCGGGTGACGGTCTGGTAGCCCCAGTCTTCCAGAAAGCGGTGGGCGAGGAAGACGCGCTGGGCCTGGGCGCGGCCCGCATCGTCCCCAATCAGCAGGGCGCAGGCAGCTTGGGCGATGACGACGCCCAAGGTGTTGCCGGCCGTGTTCCAGGCGCCGTAGGCGGCGAGGCGGCCCAGCGCAACGGGCGCGCCTTGGGCCAGTAGCAGGGCAGTCAGCAGCGGGTCGGAGCCGTTCGGGTAGGCGACATCGGCGAGGGCGACGGGGATATTACGCGCTTGCCAGCGGGCGAGTTCGGCGAGAAAGAGACGGTAAGTGGGGGTTCGCTGCTGCTGATCTTCGGCCTCGTACTCGGGGCGGTAGTCGGTGCGGCGGGGCGAGGGGGTGGCAACGCCGAGCAGGAAGTCGCAGCCGTCCCTATCCTCAGCGACCGCGCAGCCGCAGGCGCGGATCTGGCCTTCGACGGTCTCGCGGACGGGGCGGTCTTCGTAGGGAGCGACAAGGGCGTCGTCGCCGGGGTGGCTGTAGAGGATGCCGACGCGCGGGACCCGGCCAGCCCGCTCCATCAGCAGCTTGGCGAGCAGGGCCGCCCCGACCTCATCGGCGCCGGGGTGCATCATCACGCGGTCCGCAAGGGCAGGGCCAACGAGGCGCGGCCAGCCGCGCAGCCAGTCACGCTCACGCGAAGGGAAGCCGAGGGGGCTGGTGTCGTCGGAGGTCAGCCGCAGCGAGGCGATCTGTCCCCGTGCGGCCATGTCCAGCAGCCCTAAGTTGACGGTGTGATTCCGCAGACGGCGCGTCAGCCAGTCCGCCTTGAGGCCGGCGGGCAGGGCCGCTTCTAGCCGGGCCAGCTCATTGGCATCTTCTAGTTCTCCTCGCTCGGCTTGGTGCGTGAGCCGGGCGTAGCGGTAGAATGTCGTTCCCCACTGCGCCCAGTATTCCGGCTCTTCCACGCAGTCGTCGGCGTTTGCAACGCGGGTGATGAGTGAGAAGGCGTGAACGGGGCAGGCCGGGTTCAGGTCCGCCAGCAGGTCGAGGCGGGCTAGGACGCGGGCGGCACTGTCCGACGAGATACGGGCGTTGATGAGGTTACCGAAGCCCAGGTAGTCGGCGGACACGATGGCGGCGTCTGCCTCCGATGCCGTCTCTCGGAGCCAGGCAGCGATGGCATTCAGGTCGGCGGGGCGGCGCTGCAAGCCCCGGATATCGGGGGAAGGCAGCCGAACGTCCGCGCCGCCGATGGCGCCGAGCATCTGCGGGTAGCGCGTGTTGACAGGGCGCTCGTCCAGGGGGACGAGGGCGATGGTGAGTGGTGTGGGCATAAGTCGGGACCCACCCCGCGACAAGTCGCGACCCTCCCGAGGCTTTGTTGGGGTGAAACGGGAGGGCAGGCTGAGAAGGCGGTCGATAGGTCTTAGCAGTATTATCGCACGGAAATTCTGTCAAAAAGACGCTGTTAAGAAGACGCAACCCCCCGACTGCCTTCTCGCCCACCCTCCCGTTTCACCCCAATAAGCCTCGGGAGGGTCGCGACTTGTCGCGGGGTGGGTTCCATCCCCAGCGCCGCTGCCCCGATAACGGCCGCTTCTGCCCCGAGCGCGGCAGGGACGACGGGGCAGCAGGCAGGGCCGGGGAGAGCGTAGCGACGTAGAATGTGGCGGGCTGGGTCGAGCAAGGCATCGCCCAGAGCGGCGAGGCCGCCGCCGATGACGATCAGGTCCGGGTCTAGGGCGTTTGCGAGGCTCGCCAGCCCAAAGCCAAGGCACTCGCCGGTGCGGGCGATCGCGCGCGCCGCCGGCCCTTCGGGATCACTCGCGGCCTCGGCGGCGACAGCTTCGCCGGTGACTTCAGGCCCCGCACCGGTTATTTCCCGGTACGTCTGGAGTAGGCCCGGCCCGCTGGCCCAATCCTCCAAAGTCTTACGTGGCGCGGCTTCGTCTGTGGTCAGCAGCAGGTGTCCGAACTCGCCGCCGGTCCAGGTCGCACCGTGATGGACGTGGCCATTCAGGAGCAGAGCACCGCCGACGCCGGTTCCCAGAGCGAGATAAAGCACTGTGGCAAGGCCGCGCCCGGCCCCGAAGCGCGCTTCGCCGGCGGCCAGCGCGTTGACATCGTTGTCTACAAAGCAGGGCAGGCCAAAAGCGCGCTCGAAGGCGGCTTTCACGTCCGTGCCGGCCCATCCTGGCAGGAGGCCGGTGGCCGAGGCAATGACGCCGCGTTCCGTGTTGACCTGTCCGCCCGTGCCGATACTGATGGCAGCAATCGGCTCGGGCGCGGCAGTTTTCAGCGTGCGCGCCAGAGCAAGAACTGCCTCTAGAATGGCCGCGCCGCCGGTCAATGGCGTCAGGCGGCGGTCAAAGAGCGTCACACAGCCTTCGTCCGTCACGAGGCCACCCGCGATCTTGGTGCCACCAATATCTATGCCAAGGTAAAGCGTCATCGGCCCTTGATCGCCCGCAGGAAGCGCTCGGTGATCTGCTGAGGCCGCGTGATGGCCCCGCCGACGACGACCGCCCAGGCTCCGGCGTCTAAGGCGGCCCGCGCCTGTTCGGGCGTGGCGATGCGGCCCTCGGCGATCAGGGGGACGGAAAGCAGGGGTGCGAGGCGGCGTATTAGGTCTAAATCAGGCTCCCCGGTCTGAGGGCTATAGGGGGTGTAGCCAGACATGGTGGTGGAAA
Organism: Armatimonadota bacterium; assembly: GCA_031421335.1. Lineage (GTDB taxonomy): Bacteria > Armatimonadota > Armatimonadia > Armatimonadales > Capsulimonadaceae > JANXMY01. Next base: position 6,267 of record JANOOM010000625.1, on the reverse strand, counting down.
CGAAGTCAGCGCCCGCATCCTGGGCTTCCAGGGCTTCGTCCTCGGTGGAGATGTCTGCGAGCACCGGGAGGCCGGTTTCGGCGCGGACGCGGCGGATGAAGTCCGCCGTCAGCCCTTCCGGGTGCGGGCGGGCCGTCGCGTCCAAAGCGATGACGTCCGCACCCGCCGAAGCGACGGCCTGAGCGTCAGCGAGGGTTGGGGTGATGTAGACGTCAAAGGAGGGCACGTCCACTTTCGACAACCCGATGAGGGGCAGGTCACAGGCGGCGCGGATGGCGGCGATGTCGGCGGGGCTGTTGGCACGGATACCGACCGCTCCGCCCGCCGACGCGGCGATGGCCAGGCGTGCCATGATGTCGGCCCCGAACAGGGGTTCACCCGGCAGGGCCTGGCACGAGACAATCAGGCCGCCGCGCAGGCGGGCGGCGATCTCAGTGGGTGTCATCAAGGGTTAAGACTCGGGTAGACCGGCGCCGGGGCGGTTCTCACCACCGCTGGCTGAAACACTCTTCAAAGTCTTCAAGGTCTCGGCGGCGGGCGTCTGACTCTTGGTGATGTCGCGGTCGGTGACGATGCCGACCAGAGCGCTGTCACCGTCAACGAGGGGGATGACGCCATAGTCATGGTCCCGCATCATCTTGGCCGTCTTTTGGATGGTGTTTTCCAGCCCCAGCACTTCGGGAAGTGCCGTCATTATCTGTCCGACAGTCATTGGGTTTAGCCTCCAAGCATACTCTACCCACAAGCCCACGCCTGTTAAGCCTCCGGCGCAAGGATCGAGTTCGTCGTCAGCGAGGCCGCGCAGAGCACGAAGCCGCTCGCCCGGTCCAGCGCGAGATGGGTCGGCATCGACAGCAGCTTCAGCGCCCCCAATCCGTAGCGCGTTGTCAGGCTGTAGACCAGGGTCGTCAGGACGGAGCCGGTCAGGAGTTTCGTCATGGGCTTGCTCCATCCCAGTGCGCGGGGCAGGGCAAGGGCGGGTAGACCGACGAGGGGCTGAACAACGATCTGCGCTCTATGCCGACGGGGCTACTCTTGCTCCATGGTGTCCCGTTCCGCGTCATTGACCCCGCCACAAACGGCGGGCGTTCGTGCGTCGTCCTGCGCGACAGCATCAACGTGGCGGACTGGCACGACGCGCCGCTGCCGAACGCCGACGACCACAAGTTCGTCCCGGCCTGTAAAGACCGCTTCCTGTGTGCCGTCCAGTGAGTCAACCCGCGCTCCAGTGTGCCCGTGCAGAGCCTGGAGTTTGCCGGCGCGGGCCGGACGCCGATCCCGATCCTGCTGTCGGTCACGGGGCACGGGATCTAAGCCGAAGGGCGCTGCCCGCTTTTGGCCCGTTTTGCGGTAGACTGAGTGGGTATGGACCGTGTCGTCTCACAGTTTGAAGATGTGCTGGCCCTGCCCGCCTCCGCGTCCGGCGCCGCCGCCTGGACCGCACGCGAGCCGGACGGCGGGCGGCGCGTCCTGATCAAGCGGCTGCCCAGTGACGAAGCGAAGACGCGGGCGACCCAGGCTCTGGCCCTGCGCCACCCACGCATCGTGCCCGCCCGGCGCTGGCTGCGCGATGGGGACGGGTTTTACGTCGTGCGCGACTGGGTGAGTGGGTGCAATCTCCGGCTCGCCCTGTCGGACCTCGCCCTGCGCGCCTTTGACCGCCTCCACGCCCGCCTCCTGCCCCTGCTGGACGCCCTCGACTACGCCCACGGCGCGGGCCTGACGCACGGGGCAGTGACGGCCGAGAATGTTCTCGTGGACGAGCGGTTCCCGGACATGGCTTTGCTGTCCGACTTCACCCGGCCCCGACCGGCGGCGGGCGAGCCGCCGCCGCGCGCGGACCTCATGGCCTTGTGCCAGCTCTACAAAGACTTCCTGCCCGCGCGGCCGGCCGACGACGAGGCGGCGGCGGAAGCGCGGACGCGCCTGCTGCGGAACCTGACCGAGACGCAGCAGACGACACAGTCCGCCGAGGAGCTGCGCTATAAACTGGATGCCATCGCCCGCATGGCCGCCCTGCTGGGCTTCGACGCGGCCAGCATGGAAGGTGACGCGGGGGTGCGGACCCGCCTGGGCGCGCGGCTGGTCTGCGCGCTTTCGCCGCCCACCGCCTCACTGGCCCCCGGCGGCGGCACGACGGTGACTCTGGCTCTGGACAACGAGGGGGACGCGCCCCTGCACGTCGAGTCGGTGGCCTCCGACGTGGTCTGGCTCAACCTGCCGAACCGCTTCAACCCAGTGGACCTGATGCCCGGCACGGGCGGCGACCTGATCTGGACGCTTTCGGGGGCGCGACTGGAGCCGGGCGCCTACCAGGCGACCCTGACCGTCCGCTCGAACGACGGCCTCCTCGCCGCCGCGCCCCCGCCCGGAGCGGCCTGGCCGGAGCAGAAAGTTGCCGTTCCCGTACTCGTCAAGGGGATCAACCCGGAAGAGACCTACGTCGGCCCGGTCCCGCTGGCCGAGAACCTCGCCCCCCCCGCCAGCCCCACTAAACCCCCCAATTCTGGGGGAGCCGGGGCCGGAGTAGGCGAGCACCCCGGCATCGCCTGCGTCCAGGAACCCGATCCCGGCCTGGTGCGCTACGGGCAGCACGGCGTCCTGCACCTGGGCGTCCGCAACATCGGGCCGACGCGGCTGCGGGTGGACCGGCTGCACACGCGCCCCAAGTGGCTGACTTACCCGGGCGATCTGCGCGCGGTCTGGATCGAGCCGGGGGCGACCCAGTTTCTCGGCTTCGCCGTGGACGCCGTGGGCCTGGCCGGGGGCGACTACCGGGCCGAAGTGACCTTCACGACCAGCATCCTTTCCGAGACTCTGCTCGGCCCCAAGCCCATCTGGCGCGATATGACCTGCGAGGTGCGCGTCCGCGTCGTGCGCGCGGGCGGGGATGCCCTGCCGGGCGGCATCGGCAAGGCGGGGTGCATTCCCGCCGTGCTGGCCCTGGCGTCCTCCGCAGGCTTACTGGGCGCCTGGCTCTTGACCCTGCGCTAACGCCGCACACCCGAGGCCCCATGAAACCACTGTTCGCCGCTCTCGCCGCCGTCTTCTCTTTGATCGCCCCCGCCTGCGCCCAGGACGCCGCGCCCACCCTTTCGCCCTCGCAGATCGCCGCCCAGATCAAGCCGCTGAAGGCCAAGACGCTGATCCTCATCTTCGACGTGACCGAGAGTACGCGACATGGCGGCGTCTTCACCCAGGAGCGCGAGGCATCGGCCACCTTGATGCGCCAGGGCTGCTCGCCGGGCGACCGCGTCATCCTCATCCCATTCGGCACGGGCGAGAAGGCCATTTTCGACAAGACGCTGGCTTCTTCCGCCGATGTCGGCCCGCTCATTGACCAGATCCCGCCCGCGCCGGTGCCCGGCCACGGCACCAACATTCGCCTGCCGCACCACGAGGCTTTGAAGCTGATTTCTCGTGAGGACGCCTGCCCTGCCGTGGTCGTCCTCCTGACCGACTCGTTCAACGACCGGCCCGACTTGACCGATCCGAACTACCCCAAGTATCTGAGCTACTACACCCTGAAGGGCCTGACCGTCTACCCACAGACGCACGAGAACCGCGACTACGAGCGCCTGCTGCGGACGCTGACCGCCAAAGGCTGCCTGCATGAATATGGGGTGGGCGTCGGCATCGCCGCCGACGGCCGCCCCATCGAGCGCCTCCCGGTCGGGCCGGGCCAGGGCGACAGCGACGCCGGCGCGACGACCCAGGCGCCCGTCGTCCTCAGCCCCACCGGCGCGGCCCAGCCGGGGTCCCCTCTGCCGCTTATCCTGGGCCTGGTCGCGGCGGCCCTGCTGCTGGGCCTGTTGTTCTGGTTCCTGACGCGCCGCCGTCCGGTCCCGCTGCGTTTGAAACTCGGCGACCGGGGCCTGCCGCGCGACTTCCGACTCCTGCCCGGCACGCGACTGGCCCTGGGCGGCTCGCCTGGCCTCGCCTCGGGCAGCGCGGACGTTTTCCCTTTGGCGGGAGTCCCCGCGCCCATCGCCTTCCTACAAGCCGAGCACGGCGGCATCACGCTCGCCCCCGCGCCCGCCGGCGACGGCCTCCCCACCCTCTTCCATAACGGGGCCGCCCTGAAGCAGCCCGCCCCCCTGCGCGTCGGCGACGACCTGCGGGTCGCCGTCCCGGCCACGCCGACCGAGGGGGAGCGCGAACACCGCGTCCGCGTGGAAGATCCGCGTGGGCCGGTGTTCTAGCATCGAACCGGCCTTGGAAAGACCGGCCTATTACGGCCCTTTCAGGGCCGGTTCCGGCCCCGAACCTTTGCAACCTTTTCGCACGTTATGTGTCACAATAATCGGGAAGCACCCGTAAAGACACAGAGCGTCGCCGAAGCGCCCTCCGTCCCGCTTCATCCTGCCCTGCCGAGGAGGCCACGCGCCCTTGAAACCTGTTTTCACACGTATCGTCCTGGCCCTGACTCTGCTCTGCCTCCTTGCCGGCATGGCCGCCGCTGCCCCGCCGAAGCTCGAGCCGAACGACACCCGGCCCCTGCCGACCGAGGTGAAGCTCAATGAACTGATGGAACTCTCCCTCAAGTACACCGGCGACCCGCCGACCAAGCTGTCCATGGTCGTGCTGACACCAAACGGCGAGACGGTCACCGTGCCCGGCAAGGCATCTGTGGGCGAGCCGACGACCGGCGTCGCGGCGACCTGGCCCTACTCGCCCACCGAGAGCGGCGAATACCGCTACCACTTCGAGGCGCAGGCCGGCGACATCGGCGGCGTCCGCTACCCAACCTCGCCCGCCGATGACTTCCAGTTCATCGTCGCAAGCCCGCTCACCCGCTACGTCGTGCTGGGGATCGGCCTGCTTATCTGCCTGCTTCTGCTGCCGTTCGTGTCCTACACGGCCACGCGTGCGTTGAACCAGCGCGGTGACCCGGCGGCAGCGGCGCGGGTGGCCCTGCTGATCGGCCTGGTCGCCTACGTCGTCCTGGTCCTCTGCGTCCTGCTGCTCAACAGCGCCGACTATGTGCGCTGGCTAAGTGTGGCCTTGGGCGGGGTCCTGATCTTAGCCGTCCTCGTCGGGCTGTTCAGCCGCCGCCGCGCCGTGTGATGTTGTCTCCCTGAGAAAGTAGGCCATGGAGATCTACCCGGAAGACTTGGGGCCGAGGCAGTGCCGACAAGTGCTGGAAGACCGCCTGCTGCGCGGCGGTCATGGCTGGGCCGAGCCGTCGGCGGCCCCGACCGTGCTGCCTTCCGGCCGCGTCCTGCTGCCGCCCCGGCGTGAAGCGATCCCCACCTGGCTGTGGGTGATTTGGGATTTCGTCGCCGCGTGGGTCGTGGGAGGGATGTTCGGCTCGTTCGGGTGGGGCGCATTCTGCTTCATCACGAGCCTCGCATTCCTCTGGTGGCGGAGGCGGGACGGACCGGCGCGGACGGCGCCCGCCGTGCGGCGGGGATTCGCCGCGCCGCCGACCGGCACTTACGCGCGCCTCTCCGAGCCAGAGATAAGCCTGCTCCACAACGACCTTCGGCGGAAGGGAAACGAGGACGCTCTGCTGGGCCTGTACCTGGAGATGATCTGGTCAGCCATGCACCTCAGCCCGCTGCCGGCGGGCCAGCCCGACACCGAAAAGAACGCACGCGAGGCGATCCGCGCCCTGGGCGGGGCCATCGAGGCCCTGCCGCCTCGGACCCTGGACGGCGTCCCAGCGGACTACGCCGGGCTGCAAGCCATGGCGGCAAGCCTGGCGGCGGACGCGCCTTTGGAGTCCGACCCCGTGGTCGCTGCCAGCCTGCACCGCCGCGCCGAGGCCCTGCGCGGGCAGGCCGAGACCGTCGCCCGCGTCCGGGTCCTCCTGCGGCGCAACGAAGCCCTGCGCGCCGAACTGTCCGACCAGATCGGCGCCCTGCGGACCAGCCTCGCCGCCGCCTCATTGGGCGGAGGAGACGGCGGGCCGGAACTCGCGGGCCTGGCTGCCCGCATCCGCCGCGTCGCCTCGGAGGCGAACGCCGTCACGGCGGCCCGCGTCGAGGTGGACGCCCTCCTGAGCCAGCGGGACGCCCGCGCGGGTGCGCCGGGGGCGGAGGAAGAAGTGCGGCAGGTCTTGGGGTTGAATGGAGAAACGTTATGACAGTGACACTGGAACTGAGGTCGGAGATAGGAGCAGCGGCGGAGGCGGAAGCGCGGACACAAGGCGTGGCAGTCGAAATATACCTTCAAACGGTCTTAGAACAATTCCTTCCGCGTCCGCAAGCGGAAGGCGCCGACGCTATCCAGCAGCAGCGGATGGAGATACTGAGCCGCCTTCAG
>JANOOM010000624.1:0-4302 GCA_031421335.1 Armatimonadota bacterium | reverse complement strand
CAAAATCGCTGGGGCGCAGGCCAGTCTGAAGTCCGCCGAGCGGCTGTCGGCGGGCGACTCGATGGCGATATTGTCCCTCCTGCGGCTCGGCGCGCAGTTCGAGATGCCGACCGGAGTTTCCAACCGCGTCTTCAACGAGCTGTTGTCTTCACTTCGTTTGGGTGCTCAGTTCGTTTCGGGCGAGAAGGCTCAGTACACGTTTTACGAGGAAACGCGCCGCCCGGCGTTGATCCGCAACAAGATTCGAGAACATACGCGTTAGCCCATTTCGGGCTGGCGTTTTAGGGTATTAAAAGGACGGGGAGAAGCAACATCATGTGGCAACGATTTACCGAGCGCGCCCGCAAGGTCGTGTTTTATGCACAGGAAGAAGCGGGACGGCTTGGCGAGAACTATGTTTCCACCGAGCACCTGCTGCTTGGCCTGGTACGCGAGAATGACAGCGTGGCCGCCCGCATCCTGGACCGCATCGGCGTCAGCCTGGGCCGCATCCGCTCCGAGATCGAGCGGCAGGTCGCGCGCGGTGACGGCCGGCTCGGTCAGGACATGCAGCTCACGCCGCGCGCCAAGCGCGTGATAGACCTCGCCTATGATGAGGCGCGGCAGCTGAACAACAATTACATCGGCACTGAGCACCTGCTGCTTGGCCTGATCCGCGAGGGCGAGGGCCTTGCGGGCCGCGTCCTCTCCAAGCTGGGCGTGGACCTCGATCGGACCCGGCGCGAGGTCATGCACCTCCAGGAAGGTGGCGGTGAGGGCGGCGCAGCGGGCGGCGGCAACCGCCAGGCGGCCAAGACGCGCACCCCGACCCTGGACGAGTTCGGGCGCGACCTGACCGAGATGGCGCGCAACGAGAAACTCGACCCGGTCATCGGGCGGGCCAACGAGATCGAGCGCTGCATCCAGATCATCTCGCGGCGTATGAAGAACAACCCCTGCCTTCTAGGTGAGCCGGGTGTCGGCAAGACGGCCATCGCCGAGGGTCTGGCCCAGCGCATCGTCATGGGCGACATCCCCGACTTCCTCAAGGACAAGCGCGTCGTGCAGCTTGATCTGGCTTCACTGGTCGCCGGCACCAAGTACCGGGGCGAGTTCGAGGAGCGCATGAAGCGCGTCATGGAAGAAATGCGGAAGGCGCAGGGCGAGATCATCCTGTTCATTGATGAACTGCATACCCTCGTCGGTGCGGGCGCGGCCGAGGGCGCGATTGATGCCTCCAACATCATGAAGCCGGCCCTCGCGCGCGGCGAACTCCAGTGTATCGGCGCGACCACTTTGGACGAGTACCGGAAGTATGTGGAGCGGGACGCCGCCTTGCAGCGCCGCTTCCAGGCCATCCAGGTCAAGGAGCCGTCGGTCGAAGACGCCATCGAGATCTTGAAGGGCCTGCGGCCCCGCTACGAGCAGCACCACAAGGTCGAGATCACGAATGAGGCCCTGGACTCGGCAGCCCGGCTGTCCGACCGTTACATCTCCGACCGGTTCCTGCCGGACAAGGCCATTGACGTCATTGACGAGGCCGCTTCGCGCGTCCGCCTGCGCGGCGCCATGCCGCCTCAGGAGCTTAGGGACGCCAAGATCGAGCTGAATGCGGTCTTGAAGGAGCTGAACGGGCTTCCAAACAACCGCCAGTATGAAAAGGCGTATGAGCTTCAGGGCCGCAAGCGCGAGCTGGAAGAGCGCGTCACCGAACTCGAAGAAGTCTGGCAGGAGACCAAAAAGGGTGCCAAGCAGACGGTGGACGAGGACGAAGTCGCCAGCATCATCTTCTCGATGACCGGCATCCCCGTGGCCCGTTTGGTGGAAGCTGAGACGCAGAAGCTGTTCCGCATGGAAGAAGAACTGCACAAGCGCATCATCGGCCAGCATGAGGCCATCGTGGCGATCTCCAAGGCCGTGCGGCGCTCCCGCTCGGGCCTGCGCGATGTCAAGCGGCCCATCGGCTCGTTCATCTTCCTCGGACCGACCGGCGTCGGCAAGACCGAACTCGCGCGCGCTTTGGCGGCCTATCTGTTCGAGAAGGAAGACAACCTGATCCGCATCGACATGTCGGAGTACATGGAGAGCTTCGCGGTGTCCCGCCTGGTCGGTGCCCCTCCCGGCTATGTCGGCTACGATGAGGGCGGCCAGCTGTCGGAAGCGGTCCGCCGCAACCCGTACTCGGTCGTGCTGCTCGACGAGATCGAGAAGGCGCACCCCGAGGTCTACAACATCCTGCTCCAGATCATGGAAGATGGCCGGCTGACCGACTCGCACGGGCGCGTCATTGACTTCAAGAACGTCATCTTGATCATGACCAGCAACATCGGCGCCCGCTCCATCCAGGGCGAACGCGAGATGGGCTTCGGCCGGGCTGCCGCCGGTCCGAAGTCGTCGGAAGAAGTGGCTCGCCAGATGGACAGTATCAAGGGGCGCATCACCGACGAGTTGAAGCGAGTCTTCCGGCCCGAGTTCCTGAACCGCGTGGACGAGACCATCATCTTCCACCCGCTCTCCGCCGAGGAGATCAACGAGGTCGTCACCCTGATGGTGGACCGCGTGAGCAAGCAGGTCGCCCAGAAGGGCATGGACTTCGAGATCACCGAGGCCGCCAAGGCATTTCTCGCCCGCGAGGGCTTCGACCCGCAGTACGGCGCCCGGCCCCTGCGCCGCGCCGTGCAGCGCCTGGTGGAAGACCCACTGGCCGAAGAGATCCTGCTGGGCCGGTTCCTCGCCAACGACACAGTCATCGTGGATATGGACGAGGAGCGCGGCATCGTCTTCCGCAAGGGCAGCCCTCTGGGCGTCGAAGGCGAGCACAACACGGCGCCCGACGTGCCGGTGATGGCCGCCCCGGAAGAAGAAGCCATTGAGCAGGCGGCAGAGCAGGCATCCAACGTCTAGCCTTTGAGGTGAAGAAACAGAAGAAGGCCCGGAGCACGATGCTCCGGGCCTTTTTGCCGATGGGACAGGATTGAGTGACAGCCACGATGAAAGCCTTCAAAGGCAAATGGCGGACAGGGTGGGATTCGAACCCACGGAGGGCTTGCGCCCTCGACTGTTTTCAAGACAGTTCCGTTATGACCACTCCGGCACCTGTCCACGATATGGTCTCTCTGAGGCCCTATTATACGGCCTAAGAGGCGCGGCTGTCAATGTCTCCCGTTTTGCCGGGGGGCGCCTTGGGTATGTTCCTAACATGGAAGCTGGAAGTTACATGCTGATCGAGCGCGGGATGACCGTGCATGGGACCGACGGAGATCTGGGGACGGTCGCGGAAGTCGTCGCCGATGAAGGCGTGGACATTTTTCGCGGAATCGTGCTCGCTCACGGGCTGCTCGGGCTAAAACACGTCTTTGTACCGGGCGAACAAGTCGTGCGCGTGGAACATAATAGTGTCTATGTCAGTCTTTCAAAGACAGAAGCGGAACAGCTTCCGGCCCCTGTAGCTGGGGGCCAAATATATGAGGGAAGGGATCTAAAACCATGAAGCAAGTAAACGCATGGACGATGCTGGGGCTGGCAGTGACAGTCGCCACAACGGCGCTCGTGCCGCTGGCTGCGCACGCGGATCAGTCCAGCCGCCAGAGCAACAAGAACCAGTGGCGCAACCTCGCCGGTGCCGGGGCGGCCGTCGCGGGATATGGTCTGCTCAAGCACAACAACACTGCAACCATCCTGGGCGTGGCGGGCGCGGCCTACTCGGCCAACCGCTACGAGAAGGACCGGCACAGCCAGAGCCAGTCGCAGGCGCGGCGCGACCGGAACGCCCGCTACCACCGCTACTATGGCCACCGCTACCATCGCCGCGCGCGGTAATTGAGAGTGCAAGACGGGCCTGCCATCTGGCAGGCCCGTTTTTTGTCGGCAGGAATCTCAGCCGGTGATGGTGAACGGAATCGCATGAAACTTGGCGCCTCTACTCTCGGCTGCCCCGACTGGACACTGGACGAGATCCTGGATCGTCTGCCCCGCTACGGCTATGAGGGCGTCGAGCTGCGCGGCCTGGGTCCCGACCTGGACCTGACGCAATCACCCGCCTTTGCCCCCTCCGCCATTGCGGAGACGCGGCGGCGGTTCGCGGACGCGGGGCTTGTCATCTGCGGGGTGGACACGTCCTGCTCCTTCACCAATCCTGACCCGGCGATATGGGCGCGTAACTTGGAAGAGGGGCGTCGTGCGATTGATCTTGCCGCCTCACTCGGGGCGCCAACCATCCGCGTCTTTGGCGGCGGCATTGGCGATGAGACGGAGCGCCCCGAGGCTGTGAAGCGCGTCGCCTCGGCCCTTATCGAACTGGGGGACTACGCGGCGGCGTCGGGC
>JANOOM010000623.1:0-12954 GCA_031421335.1 Armatimonadota bacterium | reverse complement strand
GGCGTCCACAGCTCGGAAAACCCGTCGCCCCAAGAAGACTCGATCAAGCCGGCCCTAGTGACCAGCCAGCTCACCGGGAAAGCCTACGCGCCGCCCTCCCTGGCCGGCTACCGACTCGTTGGGGCCTCCGCGACGGCCGCCGGCGGCAAGCCGCTCCTGCACCTGCGCTACTCGGACGGCCTCAATCTGGTCTCCCTGTTCGAGCAGCAGCGCACCCAGGCGCGGCGCCCCACCCAGGTAAAGGGGATGCAGAAGGCGCAGATCGGGACGGTCCCGGCTCACGTCTCCCACCGCGCCTCACTCACCACCTTCAACTGGGACACCTCCACGCTGAACGTCACGCTGATGGGCGAGATGGGCGTCAAAGCTTTGTACTCGCTGGCCCTGGCCGCCGTCCAAAACAGGTGAAGGCGCGATGATCGCGCCGCCCCCATCGCTCCCCCTCTGCTCGCCGTCCTTCACGCTCCCGCGCCGGGCCTCTTTGTGCGCCCCGCTTCCACCACCTGGTCTCGCAGCGTGTGCGTGAGCTTCGTCATCAGGTTGCGCGAGAAGTCATCATTCGCCAGCGCCAGCCCTTTCAAGGCGTAGGGAAGGGCCTCGGCCGGCTTGTGCTCGGTCGCGGCCAGCAGCATCGCCATTTCCCGGCACATCTCCCACTCTTGCTCATCGCCCACGTTGCGGGCGATTCCCAACGCCAAGACCTTCTCGCCTTCGGCGAGGTGCCCCGTCCGGGGTAGGATGGTCCCACCCATCAGCTCATATGCCTGGATGAAGTGCGGGTCCAGCGTGATGATCGTCTGGAGCAGCGGCAGCAGGCTCTCGTTCTTGGACCAGTCGCCCCCCTGCGCCATAAATTGGTGGTGATAGTGGTCTATGACCTTGCTCCACAAGATGTTCGCCACCACGATGCGGAACTCGCCCCCGGCCTGCGCCAGCGCGGCGTTCTTGCCCTGGGCCGCGCTCGTGACTAAATAGCCCTGGGCCAGTCCCGTCTTCTGCGAGGCGGACTCGAAAAATCCGGCCGCCCCCAGCAGCCCCAGGAAAAGCAGTGCGGCGGGCCAGCGCCGCCCGTGTTTCGTCGTCATCTCAGGCCGCCCTTCTCTGCTCGGCGACGTCTTCAAGCGTCAGCCGAGCGGTGAGCCTGGTGACCCGGACGCGCTTGCGGTACGCCAGCCCGCCTAGGATAAGAAAGCCGCCCGCCATGCCGGCCATCTGGAGCCACCCCTCGCGGGCGTATTTCGGGTCGCCCCAGTGTTCCAGCAGTTCGTCCCCGTCCCCGTCGTCCGAGGCCGCTGAGGGCGCGGACTGCGCTGCGGGCGGTGGGGCCGCCTGCGCTGCCTGACGCGGGGCCAGCAGCGTCATGCCGCCCAGGGTCAGCAGGGTGCAGGGCAGCAGCACCCAGGGCGCGCGGTCTTTCCGATCTTTCCGTGTCACGCTCATCAAAGCTCCGTCCGCGCGAACGAGATGGAGGCCAGCGTTAAGAGTGCAGCCGTATAGAAGACGCCGTAGGCCGCCGTCTGCCCCAGATACGCGCCCGGCACTGAAAGGTGATGCACCAGGGCGTCCTTGAAGTTGAACGACTCCAGGTTCGGCAGCAGGTGGTACAGGGCCTCGATCATCACGCGATTGAAGCCCGTTTGCCGGCCGGCCATCAGCGAGGCGTACAGCGGGAACTTGACATTGCCCAGCAGGCCCAGCAGGACCGACAGAAACCACGCCAGCGGCCACGAGGTCAGCGTGGACAGCCACAGCGCTAGGGCCGCGAGAATGGCGGTCTCCAGAAACAGGAACGGCAGGACGTAAAACAGCGCCGAGTCCAAGTGCCCCATGTAGAAGATCTGGAGGAACGAGAACGCCGCCGCCATGACCCCCATACCGATGGCGACCGTTCCCATCGCGCCCGCGTACTTGCCGCAGACGAACTGCCAGCGCGCCACGGGCTTGGCGATGACCGGGTAGACCGTCTTCTGCTCCGTCTCACCCGGAATGCCGGTCACGGTCAGCGTGATGGCGACGATGGCGCTGATTAGAAACACCGAAAAGATGCACAGGTCGTTCAGCATCTTCATCTGGACATGCTGGTCGAACTTCGCCAGTGTCGCCGACCCGAAGATCAAAAAGACGGCGAACAGCATCAGGACGTGGAAGACCTGCTTGCGCGCCCCCTCCTGCATCGTGATCCGGCCGATAATGCCGATATTACGCAGAGCCTGCATGTCTTTACCCCCCCACCAATCGTAGAAAGGCGTCTTCCAGCGTTTCGCGCTGCGGCGAGACTGCCACCAGCCGCGCTCGACTCTTTTCCAGCAGGCTCATGACCCGGAAGACCAGGGCCGACGGCACCCGCAGGCACGCGCCACCGGTCTCGCCGGCCGCCTCCACGGTCCCGCCCCAGTCCTCCACCTGCGCCCGCAGGGAGTCATCGCGCTCCTCTTGCTCGATCAAGACGCGCACTTCGTCACGCGCCTGCGTGATCTCCGACGGCGTCCCGCAAGCCACCAGCCGACCGCGCGCCATGATGCCCACCCGGTCACAGACCGACTCCATCTCGGAAAGCAGGTGCGAGGAAAGGAAGATCGTCTTGCCTTCGGCTTTCAGCGCCAAAAGCAGCGCGCGCAGCTCCTTACGCCCCACCGGGTCCAGGCCCGACGACGGCTCATCCATGATGAGAAGGTCTGGGTCTCCCACCAGGGCCGAGGCAAGGCCGACCCGCTGCGTCATCCCTTTGGAGCACTTGGAAAGGACCATGTGCCGGTTGTCCCACATCCCGACTTGCCGCAGGCACGACTCGACGCGCTCGCGCGCCCGGCCGCCGGACAGGCCCGACAGCCCGGCGTGGGCGCGGGTGACCTCTAAAGCCGACAAGAACTTGGGGAAATAAGGCTGCTCGGGTAGATAGCCGACCCGCTGCCGCGCGCGGTCGTCGCCGACAGGCCGGTCGAAGAGCCAGGCTTCGCCGTTCGTGGGCGCGATGAAGCCAAGCAGCATCTTGATCGTGGTCGTCTTGCCCGCCCCGTTGGGGCCGAGGAAGCCGAACAAGGCGCCCTGCGGCACGCCGAGGGTCAGGCTGTCCACGGCCACGCGCTTTTCTTTCTGGCGGGGCACGGGATAATGCTTCGTGAAGTTTTGGATGCGGATCGCTGCGTCTGTGTTTCTGTCTGTCATCGTCTCGTTCCCCTTCGTGGGCGGAATCTTTCCTCCTTTCTATCGGCACCCCGCCTGGTAATCTTTAGGGTACAATGAATTCCATGAGTCTTCCGCCTGCCTTCAAAGAAATCTCCGGTGCCGAAGTCCAGGCCATGCTTGCGCGCGGGTCGTCCGCCCGGCTGGTGGATGTCCGCCAGCCCTGGGAACACACCCGTTCCCACATCTCCGGTATTCTCCTGATGCCCATGGACGAGTTCGCCGCCCGATACACTGGAGAGCTTGACCCCGCCGACGAGATCGTCTGCGTGTGCGAGCACGGCATCCGCAGCACTGCCGCCGCCCACTTCCTGGCGGCCCAGGGCTACCAAAACGTCGCCACCATGACCGGCGGCATGGCCGAGTACGATGGCCCCGTCAGGATGGGGACGGAGGAAGACCGATGAAGATGCTGACCATAGAAGAAGCCGCCGCCCAGATCGCCGAGCTCACTTACCTGGTTGACGGGAATACACATGCCATGTATCGGGCCTTCGCGGCCGATGAAGACGCCCCCGATGAGCCGCCGAAGCTGCTCAAGGTCCACGCCGACACGCCGCCCATGGGCATCCTGCCGCTGCACTTTCCGCCCCAAGTTTCCCAAGGAACGGCGTTCGCTTACGAGTTGGTCGCGATCGCGCCGGATGAGTTCGATGATCTAAAACGGGGCTGCCTTTCCCTGCCCGAAGGCTGGCGCCTGGGCGAAAAGATCGAAGCCCCCCAGATGCTCGCGAAAGCCGCAGCATGACTGACATCCGCGCTTGGCAGCACTCCTGTGCCGTCCCGACAACTGCGAGTACCCGGGGTTGGACGGTGCAGGCAAGGTCGTCCTATCCACCGAGCATCCCCTTCGCCAATCTGTCGCTGCTGTCGGAGCCGGTGGGCTGAGACCTCCTTAAGATCATCCCGTTTGCCATGAATGAACTACTCTAACGGAAAAGAATCCCTTTATGCCCCCTGAACCTTTACGCGAACTCGAGACCGTCCGCACTCCTGAAGCGCTGGCCGGCCTGTGCCGACGATTGAAAGACGCGGGCCGGTTCGCGCTCGACACAGAATTTGTCGGCGAGCGGACGTATCTGCCCCGGCTTTGTCTGGTGCAGGTGGCGACGGCCGAGTTCATCGGCCTCGTGGACACCATCGCGGTGGAGAACCTGGCGGCGGATGCCATGGCTCCGCTCTGGGACCTGGTGGCCGACCCCGGCGTGTCGAAGGTGCTGCACGCGGCCCGCGAAGACCTGCGGCTGGCCTACTTCGGGGGAGGGAAACGGCTGCCCGTCGGCGTATTTGACACGCAGGTCGCGGCGGGCCTGATCGGCCTGCCCTCATACCCGCTCTCCTACGCGCGTCTCGCCGATGCGGTGATGGGCGTGAAACTGAGCAAGGCCGAGACGCGCAGCGAATGGGACCGACGCCCGCTCACGCCCGCGCAGCTCGAATACGCCCGCGACGACGTCCGCTATCTGCTGCCGATCACCGACAAGCTCGATCGGCTTTTGGAGCGGCTGGGGCGGCGCGAGTGGATGGCCGAGGAGATGACGCGTTTCGCGGAGGCCCGCACCTACGAGGTCGCCCCCGAAGAAGCTTATCTACGGCTCCGCAACGCGCGCGGCATGACGGCCCGGCCAACCGCCCTGCTGCGGGCCGTCGCTGAGTGGCGCGAGCGCGAGGCGAGCGCCCGCGACATCCCCGTCCGCAGCCTGCTGCGCGACGAGGTGGTGATCGAGCTGGCCCAGCGGCCCCCGCGCCGCTTGACCGACTTCCGGCGCGTGCGCGGTTTCCCTGAGACCGAGGATGTCACCCTCGGCGCCCCGATTTTGGACGCCCTCAACGCGGCGCGTGCCCTGGACGAAGACCAACTGCCGCCCCCGCTCGCCTCGGGCGGACCGGAGGAAACGCCGCGAGAGCGAGTCCTGGGCGATCTGCTGTACGCATTGGGCGAGGCCCTGTGCCTGGAGCGCGACCTTGCGCCCGAGCTGGCTCTAACCAAGGCCGACGCCCTGGCCCTGGCGCGCGGTCAGCAGGGCGGCGCGCTGCGGACCGGCTGGCGCGCTGCGGCTGTCGGCGATGATCTCATGCGGATCGCCACCGGCGCGGTCTCCGCCCGACTCCAGGTGACGTCCCAAGAGGTCAGGGTCGAGTTCACACCTGCCTGACCGAATTTGTGTATCTAAAACGACGATTATATTTGAAGGGAGCGGGTATACTGCGCTGACTCACAAATGAGAGCAGCGTGGCGCCGAATTGACCATGGACGATGCGACCATCCAGATTTACACCGCCGTCGGCGACGACCGGCCTTTTTATGCTCTTGTTGAAGCTTTCTACCGTGGGGTCGAGGCTGACCCCGTCCTGCGCCCCTTGTACCCGGCGGACCTGACACACGCCAAGCTGCACCTGGTCTGGTTCCTGGTCCAGCGCTTCGGCGGTCCCCAGCGCTACCAGGAAGAGCGCGGACACCCGCGTCTGCGTATGCGCCACATGCCTTTCCGCGTCGGGGCGGCCGAGAGTGAAGCTTGGCTGCGACACATGACCGCCGCCGTCGAGGCCACTCCGGAGTTCGGCCCTTTTCGGGACGTGATGGGACGCTATTTCTCGGAGTCCGCCGCTTTTCTCATCAACCACGGCGACATCCCAGCCATCGCCTGAGCGTGACAACATTGCAACAACAGCTCGTTAATTTCGCTGCTTCCCCAATTTATGTCTAGGTTGGCACACTTTATGCACTTACACTCATTGTCTGATGTTGCCAGATAAGGAAGTAGAATCATGCACCGTCATCATATGCTCCCATTTTCGGTCGCGGTCCTCGTTGGTCTGCCGCTCGCGGCGCTCGCCGCGCCCGGCCCGGTTCTCCTGCCGCCGGACTCATTCATTGATCAGCACGTCGGTTCCATGTCGCAGATGGACCAGCAGGTCACGCTGGACCCCATCGTCCGGCGCCGCCTCGCGCGCCACTTCCACACCTCTGGGCCGGCCGTGGTGCGGTATATCCAGAAGAACCTCGTCTTGAAGAAGACCACGACCGCTTCGCGCTACCAAGTTTACTGCATCTCCCGTACCGGGCGCGAGTACACGATCAACTCCCGTCTCCCCGCCGGGACGCCCGTATTCGTCATGCGCTCCACCGGCAAGCCCATCCTGAAGCTGGCTTGCGGCAACCCGATGGTCGCCAACCTGCCGCCCGTCGTGACGAAGGTCGGCCCGTACACCTCGCCGGAGCTTGCGAGCATGCCGAAGCCGATCCTCGCCGCCATCGCACCCGGCCTCGCGCCAAACGGTCTAGTCGTCGTGGCGATGAATTTGGGGCCGGGAGTCGTCGTCACACCCGCCCCGACCACGAAAGTCGGCGGCCTGATACAGACCCTGCCCGTTCGCGGCGGTGGCTTCCCGATCGGCCTGCTCGCCGGCATCCCGATCATCGCCGGGATCGCCACCCATAGAGGCCCGACAACGCCCGTGGCGCCGGTCGTCCCCGTGACTCCGATCATTCCTATTGTCCCAGTAACGCCGGTGACACCGGTCGTGCCCATAGTTCCGATCATCCCCGTGACGCCGATCGTGCCCATAGTTCCGGTCACGCCCGCGCCCGTCCCGGAACCCGGCACGCCGGTGGCGTTCGTTGTGGGTGCCGCCGGGCTTGCCTTCCTCGTGGCGAAGACGCGCCGCCATCGGGCGGCCAAAATCTAAAAGGGGAGATTTTCCTGGGCGGAAACGGGCGCAGCGGTCTCAAGACCGGCCGCGCCCGTTTTCTTGTAGGCGGTGATCAGGTTGTGCGCCTGCCGCGTCGGCTCCGGCAGCCGGTAGCCGCGCACGCAGTCCAGCACAAGCCGCGTGGCAGACTCGACGCTGACCCGGTGGCCGGGCGAGAGGAAGAGGGGATTGGTCCGAAGCTTCGTGCGCGTGACCGAGCCGATGACGTGCGTCCCGGCCCGGTCCATCAGCGGGACGCCGACATTCGCCGCGTCCCCCAGAAGGGCGGCATCATATTTGCCGTACAGGAAGCTCTTGGCGACACCGATGCTGGGGACGTCCAGTAGGACGCCCAGGTGGCAGGCGATCCCGAATCCACGCGGGTGGGCTAGGCCCTGCCCGTCCACCATCAGCAGGTCCGGCACCGTCTCGATCTGGGCGAACGCTTCCAGCGCGATGGGCGACTCGCGGAAGGATAACAGGCCGGGGATGTAGGACATTTTCAGCGCCGCCGTCGCGTACCGAGTCTCCAGAACAGCAAGGTCCGGGTACGAGAGCACGACGACCACGGCATGCCCCTGATTTGCCTCAATGTCAAACGACAAGTCCAGCCCCGCGATGGTTTTGATCTCGCCGTAGCCGTCTTCGAGCGAGACCAGCCCGCGCATCGCCGTCTGCTGCGTCCTCGCTTCTCCCTCAGTTATGTCCCATGAGTGCAGTTCTTTGTAGTTCATGGCTCTCGTTCTTGCCGTCGTTCAGGCCAGCCGCTCCGAAGCCAGCGTGTCCAGGTCAAGCCCATCCACCTTGCCCGCAAGCAGGTGATAGTGGCCCGCGCAGGCGATCATGGCTGCATTGTCAGTACACAACCGGGGTGGGGGGACCGTCAAGCGCAGTTCCGCGCCCGCACAGGCGTCCCGCATCGCCGTCTGCAAACGCGAGTTCGCCGCCACGCCTCCCGCCAGCAGGATATGGCCGACGCCGTGGCGGCGGGCGGCCCGCAGGGTCTTCGTGACGAGAACGTCCACGATCGCCTCCTGCACCGAGGCGGCCCAGTCCGGCAGCGAGACCGACGCCAGCGCCGGGTTCCGGTGGGCGTTTAGCACGGCCGTTTTCAGGCCGCTAAAAGAAAAATCCAGCGACTCGGGTCCGAGCTGCGCGCGCGGTAGTGTGACCGCCTTGGGGTCGCCGCCCCCCTCGCGCGCCAGCTTATCAATCATGACGCCGCCAGGGTAGGGCAGGCCGAGCAGGCGGGCTGACTTGTCGAACGCCTCCCCCGCCGCGTCGTCGCGCGTCCGCCCCAGGATCTCGTATTCGCCGTGTCCTTTGACTAAGAATATCTCGCTGTGCCCGCCCGAAGCCACCAGGCAGATGACCGGGAAAGAAATGTCCGGCTCGACCAGCCAATTGGCGTAAATGTGTGCTTCGATGTGGTGGACGCCGAGCAGGGGGATTTTGAGGGCATAGGCCAGGGTCTTGGCCGCCGAGACGCCCACCAGCAGCGCCCCCAGCAGGCCAGGGCGGTTCGCGACCGCCACACCGTCCAAGTCGCCGAAGCCGACACCGGCCCCAGCCAGTGCCTCGGCGATCACGGCGTTGATCTGCGTGACGTGCTGCCGCGAGGCGACCTCCGGCACGACCCCGCCGGTCTTCGCGTGCAGGTCTATCTGCGAGGCGATGACATTGGAAAGCAGGTCGCACCCGTCCCGCAGCACGGCCGCCGATGTCTCGTCACAAGATGTCTCGATTCCTAGAATGTTCACGTCGTTATCATACCCGCTGCGCGCCGCTTCTTTCGCCCCGCCCTTGACATCGGCCCGGCTCAGGGTGTATTCTGTAAAGGTGCGCGCCACAGCGCGGGAGGATTTTCGCATGCCGTCCGAAACTGCAAGCTCGCCCCAACCGGGCATGATAAAGATCGTGATTTTAGGCTGCGGGCGTGTCGGCTCGACGCTCGCCAAGCAGATGTCCAGCGAGGGACACGACGTTTCCGTGCTGGACCAGACCAGCGACTCGTTCCGGCGGCTCGGCACCAAGTTCCGGGGCCAGCGCCTGGTCGGCTCTGGACTGGACCAGGACCTGCTCAAAAGGGCCGGACTGGACCGCGCCGTCGTGTTCGTCGCCGTCACTCAGGGCGACAACACCAACATCATGGCCGCCCAGATCGCCCGCGAGGTTTTCGGCGTCGAGAAGGTCGTCGCGCGCATATACGACCCCATCCGCGCCCAGGCATACCGCGATCTTGGCATCACGACGCTGTGTACGACCACCCTGGCCGCCGGACTGATCCACGATGCCGCCGTGGGCACGAGCGGCGACGACCGCTTGCAGCAGGCCGCCCTCGGCTTCGACAAGCTGTACCTGGACATGCGCGGCTAGACGCGACATCGCCGAAGGACTATTTTTCTATGTATGTAATCGTTGTGGGCGGTGGCAAAGTCGGCTACTACCTCACCAAGCAGCTCCTGACCGAAGACCACGAGGTCCTGCTGCTCGAAAAAGACCGGCGCCGTCAGGCCATGCTCTCCGAACAGCTCGGCGAGGTCGTCGTGCAGGGCGACGGCTGCGAGGTCAGAATCATGACCGAGGCCGGCTTCGGCCGCGCCGACGTCATCGTGGCTGTCACCGGCGACGACGAGGACAACCTGGTCATCTGTCAGATGGCGAAAAAGAAGTTCCAAACGCCCCGCACCGTCGCCCGCGTCAACGACCCCGCCAATCGCGTCCTGTTCGAGAAGCTCGGCATCGACACTACCGTTTCCAGCACCCAGATCATCTTCAACCTGCTGGAACAGCAGATCGAGCCGGGAGAAGTCATCCCGCTCGGCGCCCTCCGCAACGGCAACATCGAGGTCGTCGCTATCAATGTTTCCGAGCGCTCGCCCGTCTTGAACCGCAACGTCAAGGACCTACCCTTGCCCGGCAACGCCCTGATTATCTCGCTCGTCCGCGCCGACCACGCCATGCTCCCGCAGGGCGACGTCCGCTTCGAGGCCGGCGACACCGTGATCGCCATGGTGGTCGCCGACGAGGAGTCGCAGCTCCGGCACATCTTCGGCGAGACCCACCATTAAGCGCAGAGCACCGTGAAGCGCAAGCCTATCCTCCTCACGCTCCTGGCCGTTCTCGTGGCCGGCTCTGCCCTGCTGCTGGGGCGCCGCCCCCCGGCCGTCCCGCCGCCGGCCGCCTTGCGCCCGACACCTCTTCAAGCAGCCCAGGCCCAGCGCCACCTGGACGTTCTCCAGCGGCAGCTCCAGCCGGACCCCCTCCCGCCGCCCGGCGTTCCGCCGAGCCGACGGCCCGCGCCGCCCAGGCAGCGCACTCTGCGCCTGACCGAAGAAGACCTGAACGTCAGCCTCGCGACCAACAAAGACGCCCGCAAGATGCTTGCCGCACGCGGCGTCCGGGCCGTCCAGGTCATCCTCTCGGAGCCGGCGCATCTGACTGTCCGCGCCACCGTCCTGGTCAAAGGCCGCGCGCAGAACATCCAGCTCGACGGCACCCTCGCCCCCGACCCCAAGATCGGCCTGCGCTACACCGCCACCCATGCCCAGGTCGGGCGCTTCCCCCTGCCCCCCGCCGCCGTCACCGCCCAGGCCGACGCCCTCGCCGCCCGCCTTTCCGGCCAGATGAGCGATCACCTCCCGCTTACCATCCAGGGCGTGCGGGTGCAGGGCAAGACCCTCGTATTGACCGGCCTGCTCGCCCGCCGCTTGGCCGTCAGGCCGCTCGCCTCGGCGTCTCCACGATCAGTGTCACCGGCCCATCGTTAGCGACCTCGACCAGCATGTCCGCCCCGAACTCCCCCGTTTTGACCTCCACCCCGCGCGCCCGCACCGCTGCCACGAACGCCCGATACAGCGGCTCGGCCATGTCCGGCGGCGCGGCCCCGGTGAACGACGGCCGCCGCCCCTTGCGCGCGTCCCCCAGCAGCGTGAACTGCGAGACGACAAGCATCGCCCCGCCGGTCTCCCGCAGCGACAGGTTCATCTTGCCGTCCGCGTCCACAAAGACGCGCAGGCCGACCAGCTTCTCCGCCAGCCACTCCGCCTCGGCCTCGGTGTCGGCGGGCGCCACCCCCAGCAGCGTCATCAGCCCCGGCCCGATTTCCCGCCGCTCCCCCGCCGCTTTTAGCGTCACGCTCGCCCGCGCCGCCCTCTGAATGACTGCCCTCATGCGGGCATTATACCTGCACGCTCGGGTACAATAGCATCAGCGAAAAGGAGGCCGACCCCATGCGCGTACCCAAGCTTTCCGAAGAAGAAATCCACGAGCACCTGCTGAAGCTGCCCGGCTGGAGCCGCGAAGCCGAGGCCCTGTCCAAGACCTACCAGTTCAAGGACTTCAGCCACGCCCTCGGCTTCGTCAACCAGGTCGCCGAGACCGCGGAAGCCGTCAACCACCACCCGGATATCCTGATACGCTACAACAAAGTCACCCTGCGGCTGACCACGCACGACTCGGGCGGGCTGACCCTCAGCGACGTGGACATGGCCGCCGCCTCAGACGACTTCGCGGACGGCATCGGCCAGTGACCCCGCCGCGCGTCGCCCTCTGCGCCCTGCTCGGCCTGGCCGCCCTGCGCCCCGCCCTCGCCGACGGCGGCGCTTGGGCGCCCGCGCCGAATAGCATGACGGACCCGCGCTGGGCGCCCGCCTACACGCTCCTTGCCGGCGGGGCGCGCGGCTTGATCGCCGGCGGCTACTCGTTCCCGACGGCCCGGTGCGTCGCCACGGCGGATGAGTTCGACCCGCAGGCTCGCCGCTTCGTCCCCTGTGCCGGGCGGCTCCAGGTCCCCCGCAACTTTGCCCAGGCGGCTCTTTTGCCTGACGGCCACGTTCTCATCGCAGGTGGCTACAACACCATCCTCGGCACCCTGGGCAGCGCCGAGCTGTACGACCCCATTGCGCGCACCTTTGCACTGCTCCCCGACCACTTGAGCACCCCGCGCGAGCTGTTCACGGCCACCGCCCTCGCCGACGGCCGCGTCCTGCTCGTCGGCGGCTTCAACACACACCGGGGCCGGACATCGGCGACCGCCGACCTCTACGACCCGGCCACCCGGACCTTCACCTCGACCGGCGGGCTTGCCACCGACCGCTTCGGCCAGGACGCCGTCCGGCTGGCCGATGGCCGTGTCCTCGTCGTCGGCGGGACACACTGGTTCGTCCACCGCCCGACCACGAAACTCGCCTCGGCGGAGATCTACGATCCCGCCAAGGGCTTGTTCCACGAGACCTTTGCCCCCATGCACTTCCCCCGCGATCGCCCCACGGCGACACTTCTGCCCGACGGCACGGTCCTCGTCGCGGGCGGCCAAAACGAATCCGGCGAGCCGGAGCAGGCCGAACTCTTCGACCCGAAGACGGAGACGTTCGCCCTCCTGCCCGCCAAAATGGTCGCCCCCCGCATGGCCCACGCCGCCGCCCGCCTCCCGAGCGGGTCGGTCCTACTGGCCGGCGGCTGGAGCGTCCCCCAAGCCGCTACCACCGGCAGCGCCGAGCGCTACGACCCGACCGCCCGGACCTTCACCGCCCTCCCCACTCTGCCCCAGGGCGCTCACGATCAGGCCCTCCTCGTCTTCCCCTCCGGCCTCGTATTAGTCGCGGGCGGCAAGGAAGCGGAGGGGGGCAAAGAAACGTCGCTGGCGACCGGCTACACTTGGCAGGATGGCCCGTAATCCTCCCATCAGCAATCCTACGCGTAAACCTGGTAACTGTGGCAGTGAGCGCCCCCGTGCCCGGCGCCGAAGATAGAAGTGTGCCGAATGGTACTGACCACCGAGAAAACCAAACAACAAAATAGCGAGACCGACTGCTGAACCCACCGGCGCAACGCGCCGCCCGAATATCCAGAACATGTACGCTCTGGGACTCGTCAGCAAGGATGCCACAAGAGAAGAAGTATGGACCCGACGAACCTGCCGCCTCCCGTCGGGTATTTTCTTGTCCCGGCCCTCCTCAAACAACAAAAGGGCAGGAGCAAAGCCCCCGCCCGAACGTCAACCGGCGCGCAGCGCCTTCCAGCGAGTGAATTTATTCACTCGTCCTATCCTCGTCCTCACACCGCCCGTCGCCGCCT
>JANOOM010000622.1:0-5031 GCA_031421335.1 Armatimonadota bacterium | reverse complement strand
GCCAGCGCGAGGTGTGCTTGAGGGGAGCGCGGCGCCTGCGCTACCGCCCGCTCCAGCGCCGCCCCCGCTTCCGGCAGACGGCGGTTGCGCTCCAGTGCCAGCCCCCACAGCCGCAGCGCCTGTGCGTCTTCGGGCTGCTGTGCCACCCAGTCCTGCCGCGTGGCGTACCCGCTGGACTCCGGGTGGTGCCGCCCCCACCACTCCTGGGCACCGTTGAGGAAGCTGCCCGCCGCGTGCGTTCCCAGGATGGCCTGCGGCCCCTGCGGGCACAGCGCCTGCGTCAGGGCCGCGCCCGCCGCGCCCGGCGGCAGCGCCTGGACGCGCGCCTGGGCCGCGCGCAGCGCGGGGGCGTCCCCATGCGTCTGCTGGGCCAGGGCCAGGTCTCCCAGGGCGGCCCCCCGCTGCCCGCGCGCGGCGTTGGTGGCGGCGAGGCTCAGCCACACCTCGTCGGTGTTGTCGCCGGCGGCGGCGGCGCGGCGCAGGGCGTCGGCGGCGGCGTCGAGTTCGCTGGCTTCCATGAGGCGGGCGCCCAGCAGGGCCAGCAGTGGGGCGTCGGCGGGGGAGCGGCGCGCCCTGGCCTCGAGTTCGGGCAGGTAGCACTCGCGCAGGCGGGTGCGCTGCCAGGCGCCGTTGAGGGCGCCCGCCGCAAGGGCCACGACCGCGACCGCAAGAAACCCGCGGCGAATGTTGCGGGAGGACGGAGAAAGGAAAGTGTGAATGCGAGAGGGATCAGAGCCGGGGCGTCTCATGGTGGGTCTTTTACGGCAGGGCGGCGGTTTAAAAGAGGCCGCCGGAAACCCGGACGCGGATTATCAAGTCCGATCCGGCCTTCCAGCGGCCTTTCAGAAGGTCATCGGGCTGTTTTCGAGCAGCCCGACTTGCGGTTCTGACCTCGGTTGAAGGCTGCCTTACGGGTTCACAGGCTTCTTGATGTACCAGTTGATCGGGGAGCCGCCAGGGTACTGCGGGGTCGACTTCATGCTCGTTTTCAGGTACTTGACGTGGCCGTCGTACCAAAGAACGTTGCATCCGCCATTATGACGCTTGTCGAAGTTACCATGGTCGGGGGAGCCTTCCCAGGAGTTCCCTGCATTCGGCCCCCAGTCAGCGCCGTAGAACTTGCCTGCGGGCACATCCGTTTCCTCAGCCGCCCAGTTGTTGTCCTGAGCGCCTGCGTCCGTGATCATGATCGTTTCTGCGGGGGCAGTGATGTCTGCAAGGGCGGGGCTTTGGCTGTCATCCCAGCCCTCGACGCCGACGCCGCCATTGGTGATGATGGCGTTGTAGGCATAGTCACCCCCGCAGGGATTCTGCTTCTTGGGGCAGCCGCTGGCAACGTCGGGGTTGTTCTGCGCCGCCAGGACGACGTTTGAATTGGAGTCACCCGCATCGAAGCCGTCCGGGAGCAGGCCCAATCCGGACCTATCAGGGCAACGATAAATGCCATAGGACCGTGTGAACGGCCACAGCATCTGCTCGAAGTGAACGCGGTTGCCGTCACCCGGCCTCACCTCTTTGAAGAGATGTTTGTAGGAGCCGGTGTACTGCTCGTCAGCATCCTGGGCATACTGAGTCTCGGCGAGGCCGATCTGGTTGAGGTTGCTGGAACAGGATGCCCGGCGCGCGTTCTCTCGAACTTTTTGAAACACCGGGAAGAGGATGGCGGCGAGGATCGCGATAATCGCGATGACAACGAGCAGCTCGATCAGGGTAAAGCCCTTTCGTACATCTTTGTGCATTCTACGACTCCTTGAAAAATGAGAAAATCGGTCTTCGATCTCGGTCTGTCTGCACCGCCCTCGTTTAAGGTTTGGCGGGGGCGATGACTGCTGCCTTCCCGCAGGTGCCGGCACCGTAGCACGGCGGTGCAACTCCACCGCTCCCATACGTCGGCGGGGGTGCGAGCAGCATTTTGTAGGTAAGGAAGCCCAGGACCACCACGACGGCAACGACAACGCCTGCGATGACGGGCATACTTAATGCTTGCTTTGTATTCATTCATCTCCTCCTTTCTTGTTTATTCTCTATTGTATACGTAGTATATGCGAGATTCGCCACTTTGTCAACAACCTACCTTAAAGCTGTCGGCGCGCATTTTCAGCGGTGGATGTCTATTTGCATCCGCCTACCATGCCGACGCTGGCTGGCCCCGCCGCGGAACGCCTCATTGCGGACAGCGGCGGGCAATTCGAAGCAACTGGCGGGCTTTTTTAACTCCCCTGCTTCGGCAGTTCCGCTGTCTTCGCCCGCCAGGCCGAAACCAGGCGGTCCTCGTAGTCGTCCCCGTCGCTGTCCTTCAGCTTGTCGTTCGCTTCCAGCCAGGCGAGGGTCCGGCGCGTGCCTTCTTTGAGGTCAATCGTCTGGCCTTTGTAGTCGGTGTCGCGCTTCAACTTGGAATTGTCGAACACGGAAGGCCACTCGAAGATCTCATAGGTCCCGCCCGCCATGCCCGGCGCGATTTCCCGCAGCGTGTCGGTAGGTATATAGACAGGGCTGAATGTGCCGCCGACGACTTCGGCGACCTGCTCGTAGTAGCTGTTCCAGGTGAACCAGTCGTCGCCGGTGATGTTATACGCTTGTCCCAGGCATTTCTCGTTGCCCATGACGGCGATGAACCCACGCGCCACGTCGTCCACATGGCACGAGGCCCAGAGCGAATTGCCGTCCCCTTGCACGATAATCGGCTTGCCCTTGCGGAGCCGGTCGGGGAACGTGTCGCCCGGCCCGACCGAGCGGAGGAGGCCGCCGCCCTCGCCGTAGGAGTGCGAGGGTCGCATAATCGTGGCGGGGAACTGCTGCTCGGCGAACGCCTTCAACAGAAGCTCCTCGCAGACGGCCTTGTTTTTGCCGTAGCCGCCGAGGCTGTGATATGGCTCTGTCTCCGTAGTCGGGATTTGAGAGACGGGGCCGGAGTATACGCAGACGGTGGAGCAGTGAATGAACTGCTTGCACCGCCCCGCGAAGGCGCGCACGGCGGAGGCCGAGTCGTCTGGGTGGAAGGCCACCATGTCCACGACGACGTCATAAGACTTGTCCGCGAATGTCTGCTCGAAGGCCGCGTAGTCCTTGCGGTCCCCGCGAATCTCCGAGGCGCCGGCGGGCAGGCGGCTCTCGGACTTGCCCCGGTTGAACAGCGTGACCTCATGGCCCGCTTCTAAAAGCTGCCGGGCGATCGCGGTCGAGATCAGCCCGGTCCCGCCGATAAACAGCACATGCATAGTGTTTTTCTCCTCTGAGCCGCCCCATCTTCCTGTGGGGGGCCTCGTGGCGCTATTGTACCCGACCAAAGGGAAGCGAAGGGAAGCGGAGGCCGCGGCCTTTGAGTCGGCGGAGCAGAAGCAGGGCGATCAAGAGGGCCGGTACCCAGAGCGGGGCGTAGACCACGCCGTAGGCCGCGCCGGTCGCCCCGCGCGTCAGCAGCCGGCCCAAGTGCATCCGCGCCAAAACGAGCGCCTGCGGGAACCCGCGGGCGGGGCTGTTGGGTCCTTCTTGAGCGGCGGGAACGGGCAGAGATCCCGGCTCGAACAGCTCCACCGTGAGCGTGTTGACCTGGGTGTTACGCTCCAGGTCGGCCCGGCGCTGTGCTAGAAGGCTCTCGTCCACGCTGGCCCGGAACAAACGCTCCTGGACATACAGCAGATCGCCCCCGCGCAGCCGGCGTCCGTCCTCCAAGATGCCCGAAAGCCGCCCCTCGTGTTCGCGCAGGCGGGTGATGCGCCGCGCCAGCTCCTCATACTCGGAGGCATGATCGGCGGTCGTGATGTTCTCGCCGTAGAGCTTCCCCGCCCCGCCGATGGCCGACAGGAGGCCCGGCAGGCGCGCGGCAGGGAGACGGAGCCGCAGCCGGCCGTGCCGATGCCCCTTGACGTCCACGAGTGTGCGGGCGCCCAGCATCTCGGCCCCCTGCGACTGCGCCGCCGCCAGCACAAAGCGGCGGGCGTCTTCATAGGAGGCCACTTTGATCACGATGCTGCCGCTCCGCGTCGGCATCTGCACCGGCGAGGTCTGGCCGTGTACCCCAGGCCCGGAGGCCAGTGCGAGGGCCAGCGTCATAGCCCATAGTCCCCATCTTGCTCTGCTCATTTGTCTGTTCCCTTCTAACTACTGGTGTAGTCATTATGAACGAGACTACAAGAATAGTCAATAGGGGGAGGGGAAACTCAGCGGTGTGCTCAAACGACAAGCGTGTAAGTGATCGTGTCCGGCGTCTCCACGAGCGCTTCCAAGTAGCCGTCGTCCGCCAGCCGCTCCAGTGTCTCCAGCAATGGCCTGCTGCTGTTCTTGGGGAAGACCTGAACGCCACCATGGTCCTTGATGATCTCGATGAGAATTTCGCCGCCCTGTCCGTTCAAAATGCCGATGGGGTTGGGAGTCATTTCGCCGCCTCGCTGCTGTTAGATGCTATACACAATTATGGCTACTCGGCCTGAGAATTGAAGGGTAGGGGGGCGGCAAAAAAGAATCGCTCTAGCCCTTGACAGCCTATATTTAGTGTGATATACTAAGAACTCACACAACATGTAGGCAAGGCTGAGGAAAGACGACAGGGGACTGAGTTCCGATGAGATCTTCTTGAAGTGCCCGTACTGCGGCTATGATGACGACGCCGTGCTGGACTCGCGTCCGATGCGCGATGGTGAGGCGATCAAGAGACGCCGCGAGTGCAAGCACTGCGAGCGGCGCTTCACCACGTTCGAGACCATCGAGGAGATGCAGCTCACCGTCGTCAAGAAGCCGGACCGCGACGGCCACCAGCGCCGCGAGCCATTCGACCGGAACAAGCTGCTGCGGTCCCTGCGCGTCGCCTGCCAGAAGCGGCCGATCTCGGAGGAGACTTTGCAGACGATCTCCGACGACATCGAGCGGACCCTGACGAACCGTTTAGACAAAGAAGTGCCGTCGTCCGAGATCGGCGAGATGGTCATGGAGAACCTGCGGCGCATTGACCAGGTCGCCTATGTGCGCTTCGCCTCGGTGTACCGCCAGTTCGAGGACGCCACCCAGTTCCGCGACATCGTGAACCTGCTGAAA
>JANOOM010000621.1:0-5315 GCA_031421335.1 Armatimonadota bacterium | reverse complement strand
GATTCCGCCGCCGCCGTTAAGCACCGTATTGTCCATGTCTATGGACTCGTCATAGGAGACTGCCGTACCTGGCTTACCACCACCGGGGGGGAGCAGGGCGCGGTTGTAGGAGACATCGTAGTAGACGCCGGTACTCTTGGGCGTGCCGCCGGTGATCTGGGCTATCAGGCCGGGAAACGAGTCGGAGGGCTTGGTCGTCGAGGCGTTCGGGTAAGTGACGCCAGCCCCGGTCAGGGAAGCAAGGGTGGAGTTCGGGTGGGCAGCGACGTAATTCTGCAAGTCCAGGGCGTGCATGCCGTCCACACTGATCAGCAGGACATGCTGAACGGCGGGCATTTGGGCGGAGGGCGGGGGCGCCTGGGCAATGACCGGCGCAGCCAGGCTTAACACAGCCGCGCTTAACACAGCCGCGCCGAGCAGGGGGAGTCCAGTGGTGAGCAGGACGAATGGGGTGGGCTTCATAGTGACCTCCTCTGGTCAAAAAGGGCCGGGCGGGTCAGATACGGCGGAACCCGCCGCCTGCCCGTCACAGCCCTATTATGAAGCCTCCCCCGCGGTAAACGTGTTAAGGGAATGTTAAGCTTTGGCGCTCAACCCGCCAAACTCGGCTTGCCGAGCAGCTTGTTCCAGATCTCGTAGTCTACCGAGTGCTTGGGAACCAGAAGCTCGTCATGCACTTCTTCCTCGCCGTGCGCGACAAGCTCTCCACGCTCCACGAACCGCAGGTCACAGTAGATGTCGCCCTGCTTCAGCCGCGTCCCGCGCGGGACGATGGACAGGCGCCGTAGCTCGTCCTTGTGCCACTCAGGGAACATGTCGCGGAGCTGCTTGATTTCCGTCCCCTCGATTAGCTCCTTGTCGAGCGGCATTATTCCCTGCTGGCCCGTATGGTTGTCGGCCTTCAGGACCGCCTCGTTCAAGGCGTCTTCGTCGTGCGCGTCCGCGCGGGCCTGCTTCTCCATCTTCGCCGTGTGTTCAAAGGCTTGTTTCGTCTTCTGGTCGTGAGACATTGTGACCCTCCGTATTCCAAGTATTAGTTACCCGGCGGCGGCGCGGCATAAACGGCTCACCCCGCCCCCGCCGCCTTGAGGGCGTCTTCGAGGGCCGTGCTGCCCTCATCGTAGCCGACGATGCTCTTGACGATCCGGCCGTCTTTCCCGATGACGTACTGCGTCGGGATGCCGGATACGCCGTACAGGCCCGTCGCAATGCCCCTGTCCTGAACGGTGGCTGGGTCAGCGGCGAAGTGGAGGGCGGCGTACTGCGGGTGCTTGGGGAGCCACGCCTGGAAAGCGCCCGGCTTGTCCCAGACGTTGACGGCCAGCACGGTCACGTCCTTTGCGGCGTACCGCTTCGCTACGGCCGTCGTGTGGGGCAGGGACGCTTGGCACGGCCCACACCAGGTCGCCCAAAAGTCCAGCACGACCACCTTCCCCTTGTAGTCCGAGAGCTTAACGGGCTTGCCGTCCTTGTCGTTCGCAGTGAAGTCGGGGGCCAGCGTGCCGTCCGCCAGCAGCTTCGGTCGAACATAAATTGGGACCGAAGGCGGCGGTGTGAAGGCAAATAAGCGCGCGTCAATGGGCGCGTTTAGCTTCCAGTCGGAGAACCGAACGCCCTCGGTGGGGACGAGCACAGCGTTTGCGGAGCCGTGGGATCGCTCGACGAACATCAATTCCCTGGGGAGACCTGTTGCCACGTCAAGCGTCAGCTTTTCCTGCGAGTCCTTGCCGTTCTGCTCCTGAAAGACGGTTCGGTACACTCCGGGAGGATCACTGGCGTCGTGGCTGAAGCGGGTCAGTTGCACCGAGTCCAGCAGGCCGAGAATCCATGACAGGGCTATCGCATGGGTGTCCACGCCCCCAAAAAGGGCCGGAGCGGCGGACCTCGTATAGTGCCCGCGCGTTGGGCGGTACTCGGTCTGCATTTTGCCGTCCGAGGCGTAGACCGTATCCAAAGTCTTGGTCGTGGGGTCGGTGTCCTGGATGAACGCTTTGTTCGGCTGTGCCAGGGCGGCGACTGAGATCTCTTCAGGCACACCGCCGATGACCTCGGTGGCCGTGAACTGTATAGTCTTCGCCATACTCAGTACGTCCGGTGGCGTTTGGGCGATTGCGGGCGCGGTCAGGGCCAGCAGGGCGGCGAAGGGGAGAAGTGTGCGTTGGGTGTTTATTGGGTTTTCTTTTGTTCAGCCAGCAGGGCGTCAAGGGTGCGGGAAAGAGAAGTCTCGACGTTCTCGTCGGGGTCATAGCCGCTGACGACCGAGCGCACCCGGCCCTCCGTGTCCACGACGACCAGCAGGGGGATGGAGTCGGCGCCGTAGGAGAAGGCGACGGTGTGCTGGATGTCACTGAGCATGGGGAACGTCAGGCCGTTCTGTTTCGAAAAGGCCCGGATGTTGGGCGGCGTATCGCTGGAGTTCACGCCGTAGAAGGCGACGCGGCCCTGATATTTCTGCGACAGGCTCTGGAGGTGCGGCAGCTCCGCCCGGCACGGCCCGCACCAGGTCGCCCAGAAGTCCAGGACGAGGGGACTCTGCTGGGCAGCGGCTTTCATGTGCAGCGGGCGGCCCGTGGCGGCGTCCGTCAAGGTGAAGTCCACGGCGTCTTTGGCGGCCCCGGCAGCGACGAGGCCCGGCGCGGCCCCGTCGGCGATCTTTGATGACCGGACGCTCGTAAACAGAAGTGCGAAGGCGGCGGCTAGGAACAGAATGGCGAGGAGTGTCTTGGTTCGGTTCATGAGGTCAGTCTAATTGGGTTTTAGGTGAACACCAGGCGCACCCGGTACGAGATATAATCTACCAGGTTGACAAGGACGACCAGCAGGGCCACGATGACCCCGGCGTCCAGCAGCTTGAACAGGTTGATGGCGTTGTAAAGCTGGAAGCCCAGGCCGCCCGCGCCGACGATGCCGACGATGAAGGAGTCTTTCAGGTTGAACTCCAGCGAGTAGAGCGTCGTGGACAGGTAGGCCGGGAAGACCTGCGGGAGCATCCCGTAGACAAAGATCTGGGCGGCGTCGCCGCCCGCCGCGCGCACGGCCTCGATTGGGCCGGCGGCGACTGACTCCAGGCTCTCAGCCCAGAGCTTCGCCAGCGAGACGAAGGTGACGAAGGAGATCGCCAGGGCGCCCGCCGACGGCCCTAGCCCGATGGCCGAAACGACGATGAGGGCGTAGATGATGGTCGGCACAGCCCGCGAGACGTTCAAGGCGGTCTTGAGCAGAGCGCTGAGGGGCCGCGGGATGCTTCCGGTGCGGGCGGCGACGAATGAGACCGGGAAGGCCAGCAGGGCGCCCAGTGTGGTCCCGACAACCGCCATCTGGACCGTGGTCAGGAAGGGCGCCCACAGGTCGCGCCCCAGGGCGAGGTCGTAGCGCCAGTCGGCGCGCTTGTGCGGGAACATGCGCCCGACATAGTCCGCGCCCGCCCCGACGCCGGTGCGGAAGTGCGTGAAGTCGAATTGCAGCCCGATGAA
The DNA here is from genome assembly GCA_031421335.1 of Armatimonadota bacterium. GTDB lineage: Bacteria > Armatimonadota > Armatimonadia > Armatimonadales > Capsulimonadaceae > JANXMY01. Next base: position 1,842 of record JANOOM010000621.1, on the reverse strand, counting down.
GGACCAAACGACGAGGGCGAAGGCGAAGAGCAGCAGCAGCGCGCGGCCCAGCGCGAGGAGCGCCGGGGGGAAAGCTTGGCGTGGGGCCGGGCGGGCGCGGTGGGCCGGGCGTGGGCTAAGGGTGGGCATGGGCCGGGCGCTCCAGGACATCGGCGATGGCGGCGTCGCCCAAGGTGTCGGGGGCGGCGTCGAAGGTGATCCGCCCCTGCTTCAGCCCGACGATGCGCGTGCAGTAGCGCTTGGCGAGGGATAGGTCGTGCATGGAGAGGACCAGCGTCACGTCCTTCTGCCGGGACAGATCGCGCAGGAGCATCATGATATCGTCTTTGGTGAGGACGTCCAGGTTCGCGGTCGCCTCGTCGGCCAGGATGATCTCCGCACCCTGAGCCATGGTCCGGGCGATGGCGACGCGCTGCTTTTGGCCGCCGGACAGGTCGCGGACGCGTCGCCCTTCCAGCCCTTCCAGACCGACCCGCGCCAGGCACTCGCGGGCCAGGCGGACGTCGGCGGCGGAAAAGCGGTGCAGGCACGAGGGCAGCGTCGGGGTGTAGCCGAGCCGGCCGATTAGAACATTCTTCTGCACGGTGAGCCGGTCCATCAGGTTGAACTCCTGGAAGATCATGCCGATGCGCCGCCGCAGCAGGCGCTTCCGGCCTTCCGGCAGTTCTTCCACCGACTGGCCCAGCACAACGCAGGCCCCACCGGTCTGCCGGATCAGGCCGTTGATGCAGCGCAGCAGGGTGCTCTTGCCGGCCCCTGACAGGCCGATCAGGCCGACGATCTCCCCCTGCGCGACGTGCAGGTCCACGCCGCTCAGGACGGGGACGCCAGGCTTGTAGGCGTGGGTCAGGTTGTCAATGGCGATGACGTCGGGCATCGGGGGCTACTTCTTTTTGTCGTCCAGCGCCTTGATATCCAGGCCGAAGGTCTGGGCGTTCTCACGCACGGGGTTGAAGATCGCGTCATCAGCGGGCACCATCTTGTCCCAGGGGATCACCTTCAGGGCGGCCTGGCCGTCCGGGTCCGTGTTGATATCCGCGAGCGCCGCCTTCAGCTTGTCCAGGGTCGCCGGGTCGAGGTCGCCGCGCGCCACGAACATGCCGTTCGGGATCGGGTCGGTGGTGGCGAGAATTCTGAACTGCCCGACCTTGGCCTGGTCCACCGTCTTGGTGGCGGTGTCTGTGAAAGCGTTCGCGATGCCGCCCTCGTAGATGGCACCCGCATCGGCGCGCTTGTTGAAGACGGCCAGGACGCCCGCCGTGCCGCTGATGTTGACCGGCTTGAGGTCCTTCTCCGGGTCTATTCCGGCCTTCTTGAGCATGCCGGCCGGGTACAGGAAACTGGACGTGGAGGTGCGGTCGCCGAAGGCGAAGCTCCGACCCTTGAGGTCCCGGAGCGAGTGGATATTGGAGTCGGCGCGCACGAAGATGATGCCTTTATAGGTCAAGCTGCCATGGAAGTAGGGCATGGCGATGGGGACCAGTTTCTGGGGCGTATTCGCGAACTGCTGGGTCGCCAGCACATAAGAAAGCGGGTTGAGATAGGCGCAATCTATCTGATCGGCCTGCAAGGCTTGCAGCACGCCGGCATAGGAGGGCGTGACGAACACCTGCCCATCGGGCCGCCCGCTTTTTTTGCCGAGGTAGGTGGAGTACGGCTGGAACGCCTTGGTGATGGCGTCCACATCCTCGAAGGGGATGATGCCGACTTTGAGCGGCGCGGGGGGCGCGTCGTGCTTGCCGCAGCCGGGGAGGAGGGCAGCAGTGAGGAGAAGGGGGAACAATTTATGGCGCATGGGTTCTCGTATTCTCCAAGAGTCGTGTTAGCTCGTCTTCGGCAGCC
>JANOOM010000620.1:0-10978 GCA_031421335.1 Armatimonadota bacterium | reverse complement strand
AACCCCAACAAAAAATATCACTAAGCCCACCCCGGGGCACTCTGTTCCCGGTCTTATGGTTTTTTTCTGCTATTACCCGGGGGAGGCTGTTTTTGTTATTTGGTTGCCGGTTTTACACCCCCCCGCGCGGCTCCCTACACGCCCCCTCACAACTTGACGTTGAGCTGGCCCAGCAGTGTGTAAACGCCGAAGCCCAGACCGATGGCGATGACGATGCGGCGGACGTTGGCCTGGCCGATGCGGCGGGCCAAGCCCGCCCCGCCCCACCCGCCCAGCACGGCGGCGACGGCCATCAGGGCGGCCAGGCGCCAGTCCACGCGGCGGTATAGAACGAAAGTGAGCGCGCCGACCCCGTTGATGCAGACGGCGGCGAAATTCTTCAAGCCGTTCATGCGGTGGATGTTGGTCTGCCCCAGAAATCCCAGGGCGGCCAGCATGAGGATGCCGATGCCCGCCCCGAAAAAGCCGCCGTAGATGGCGACGAAGAACTGGAACACCATCGCGCCCAAGGGCAGGCCCCCCGCCCCCAATGCTGGGGGAGCCAAATGAGGAGCCGGGAGTTTTGGCGGCCACGTCTGGTCTTCTTCTGCGGCTCCCGCGGGAAGGGAGAATTTTGCGAGGCGCCTCCGCACCCAGTCCTGGATCAGAAACAGGAACGTGGCCGCGAAGATCAGCCAGGGGACCAGGCGCTTGAAGAGGTCGGAGCCGATGTGCGTGGCGAGGTACGCCCCCACCGCCCCGCCCAGCAGGCTCGGCACCGCTATCGTCCACAGCAGGCGCCCCGCGCCGCCCAGGTCGCGCCGGTAGCCCCAGAACGCGCTGAGAGAGCCGGGCACGAGGGCGACCGTGCTGGTGCCGTTTGCAATGATCGGGCCGCCCGGCGTCCCCGCCAGCACGGCCAGCAGGGCGGGGAAGGTCAGCAGCGTCCCGCCGCCCGCCACCGAGTTGATTGCGCCCGCCGCGAAGGCGGCGGCGAACAAGACGAGCAGGTGCAAGGGGCTGACGAGCAGGTGCAAGGGGCTGACGGGCATGAAAAGGGTGACGGGCATGAAATCGGTGTCATCTCCAGCGGTAGAACGGCGGCGTTCACGCCGTCATTCTACCCCGAAACGGGGCGGGGCGGGGCGGGTTTCCACGCGCAGTCGGGTAAAATGAGTTATTGCGACAGAGTCGCCACAAGTGCCGACACGAGCGGAAGGACGCCATGACACATCGCTTCACACGACGGCTCGCCGTTCTAGGCTCCCTCGGCCTCGCCGCCCTGGGCGCGGCGGCGGTCTTTTCCGCCCCCGCGGCGGCTCCCCGGATCGTCCTCCAAGCCGCCGCCGCTGACGCCAAGCCCGCCGGCCCTGACGCCAAGCCCGCCGCCGCTGGGCGCGTCCTCGCGGACGTGTCTTATGGCCCGGACCCGGCGCAGAAGATGGACCTGTACCTGCCCGCCGGCTTTGCCGGGCCGCGTCCGGGCGTGGAACTCATCCACGGCGGGGGCTGGCAGGGCGGGGACAAGAACTTCTACATGCCGCTGGGCAGGGCGCTGGCCGCGCGCGGCTTCGTGGCGTTCTCGGTCAACTACCGCCTGACCCCGGCGGCCCGCTACCCGGCTCAGGCCGACGATGTCCAGTCGGCCACCCGCTGGGTGCGCGCCCATGCGGGGGAGTATCACCTCGATCCTGCCCGGCTCGGGGCGCTGGGCGACTCGGCGGGCGGGCACCTCTCCTTGATCCTGGGGACGCGCGACACTCAGAACAGCACCGACCCGGCCCTGGCGGCCCAGAGCAGCCACGTCCAGTGCGTCGTGGACTTCTATGGGCCGTCGGACCTGACGACCGCGACGCCGGCCGTGCCTCAGACCGACGGGCAGAAATATGTCGCACGGGTGCTGCACGATCTGCTGGGAGGGGCGCCGCAGGACAGCCCCGCGCTGGCGCGCGCCGCATCGCCGCTTTTTTCGGTGGATGCGAAGTCGGCGCCGACTCTCATCATCACCGGCACGGACGACCCACTGGTGTCCCCCGCCCAGTCCGAGCGCATGGCCGACGCGCTGCGCGCCGCCGGTGTCGAGACGACACTGGCAGTGATGTACAAGCAAGGGCATGGGTTCCTGAACCCCGGTGATCCGCAGACCTATGGCGCCATGGCCGTCGAGTGGCTCACGCGTCATCTGAAGCCCTGAACACGTCCCGCGTCCAGACCACCGTCTGCGTCGAAAGCGGAGGAAGATAATAGGAATATGTTTCACAGCACAGCGAAAACAGGACTTCTAGGCGCACTCGTGATCTTGGGCCTCTTTGCTGCGTCAGTCGGTCCCCTGCCGGCCCAGGCGGGGGGTGGCGGGGCGGTCTCCCTCAGCGGAGACGCCTGGAAGGTCGCGCCGCAGGTGGACGTCGCCGCGCCGGGCGAACAGCTCTCGACGCCGGGCTATGACGACCGCGCCTGGGTCGGCGCCCAGGTGCCGGGGACCGTTTTCGGCTCCTACGTCAAGGCGGGCCTGGAAAAAGAGCCGACCTACGGCGACAATATCGCCAAAGTTGACAAGGCGAAGTACGACCGCGACTTCTGGTATCGGACCGAGTTCATCGGCCCTGCCGTCGGACGCGCCGGGAAGCTCTGGCTCAACTTCGACGGCGTCAACCGGGACGCGGACGTTTATCTAGACGGCACGCGCGTCGGCGAGACGCGCGGGTTCATGCAGCGCGGGCGGTTCGACGTCACCGCCCTCGTCCGCGCCGGAAGATGGAACGGGCTGGCGGTACTTGCCCATCTCCCCCGAGGCGAAGCGAACGCGGCCTCGCCGTCGTTCATTTGCAGCCGGGGCTGGGACTGGATGCCGCGCGTGCCGGGCCTGAACATGGGCGTCTACAAAGACGTTTACCTCAGCCGGACCGGCGACATCTCACTGGCGGACCCCTGGGTGCGGACGATGCTGCTTTCGCGCGCCCGCGCCGACCTGTCCGTCCAGGTCGAGATTTCTAATTCTTCGGCCGCACCCGTCGCAGGCGTCTTGAGCGGCGTGATCCGGCCCGGCGGCATCGCGTTCTCGCGGGTTGTCACGCTCGGCCCCGGCGAGTCGCGGGCCGTGACGCTGGACGCGGCGACGTTCCCTGCCCTCCGGGTCAAGAACCCACGCCTTTGGTGGCCCAACGGCTACGGCGACCCGAGCCTCTACACCTGCCGCCTCGCTTTCCGGGTCGGCGGGGCCGTTTCAGATGCCAAGACACTCCGCTTCGGCATCCGCAAGTATGCCTATGACACGGACGGCGGCGTCCTGCACTTCCACGTCAACGGCGTCCGCGTCTTCCCGAAAGGCGGCAGCTGGGGCATGGCGGAGTTCATGCTGCGCTGCCATGGCAAGGACTATGATACGAAGCTGCGTTTCCATCAGGAGATGCACTTCAACATGATCCGCAACTGGATGGGCATGACGGCGGACGAGGCCTTTTACGACGCCTGCGACCGCAGCGGCATGATGGTCTGGGACGAGTTCTGGCTCAACTCCGGCGGCAGTCTGCCTTCCGACGTCAACGTCTACCGGGCCAATACCGTCGAGAAGATCAAGCAGGTCCGCAGCCACGCCTGCGTCGCGCTCTGGTGCGGGGAGAACGAGGGCGACCCGCCCGCCCCGCTCAACGACTGGCTCCGGACGGACATCTTGACTTATGACGGCGGGGACCGGCGCTACCAGCCGAACTCCCACGCGGGAGACCTCAGCGGCAGCGGGCCGTGGCATAATCTGAGCCTGAAACAGTACTTCCGCAACGTGGGGAACGGCTCAAACATCGGCGACTACGGCATGCGAAGCGAGGTGGGCACGGCGACCGTCCCGGCGCTTTCCAGCGTGAAGCGGTTCCTGCCGCCCGCCGACCTGTGGCCGCGTGATGCGCTCTGGGTGCAGCACTTCCTGGGACCTTCCGCTGGGAACGCCGGGCCGGACGGCTACAGCGGCGACCTGGACGCCCGCTACGGGCAGGCGGGAAATGCCGCCGATTACTGTGCCAAAGCCCAGCTGCTCAATCAAGAGACCATAAAGGCGATCTACGAGGGCTGGCTCGACCACATCAATTCGGGCGCGTCGGGAGTCCTGATCTGGATGAGCCAGTCCGCATTCCCGTCCTTCGTCTGGCAGACCTACGACTATTATTACGGCCTTTCCGGCGCGTACTGGGGCGCGCGGGCGGCCTGCGAGCCGGTCCACATCTACTGGAACGCCGCCGACGACCGCATCCGAGTCGTCAACACAGGTTTGCACCCCTTCCCGGCCCTGCGGGCCGAGGCATGGGTCTATAACCTGGACGGCTCCCAAAAGCTGCACGTCGCCGGGCGGGTCGCTTCCCGGCCCGGCATGGTCGCGGACTGCTTCACCCTGCATTATCCCGGCGGACTTTCCGCGACCCACTTCCTCAAGCTGCGCTTGACGGACCCGACCGGGGCAATCGTCTCGGAGAACTTCTACTGGCGCGGGACGAAGTACCAGCGCTACGCGACTTTGAACGACCTGAAGCGGGTGAAGCTCAGGGCCTCATCCCGTCTGACGACGGCGGGGGGGATGGACACGCTGCACGCCGACATCACCAACCCCGCCGGCGCGGGTGCGGTGGCCTTCGTGGTCCAGGTCGGGGCCGTGCAGGGCCGGACGGGCGCAGCCATCCTGCCGGCCTTCGTGAGTGACGGCGATTTTTCGCTCCTGCCGGGCGAAACCAAGCACCTCACGCTCCAGTTCGCCCACGCAGACGCCAAAACAGGGGCGCCCCGGCTGTCGGTAGACTGCTGGAACAACGCGCCCAAATTTCGCCCGGTCGTGGACACGGGCAACCTCGCTCTGGACCGGGCCGCGGCGGCGTCCTCGACCGAACCCGACGGGAACGGGCCGGGCGCCGCCGTGGACGGCGAAGCGTCGACTCGGTGGTCATCGGCCTCGGGCAGCGACCCGCAGTGGCTCCGCGTGGACCTGGGTAAGAGCGAATCCATCAGCCGCATCGAGCTGCTCTGGGAGGCGGCCTACGCGAAGAGCTACCGTATCCAGGTCTCGGACGACGGCGTACACTGGACGGACATCTATCAGACCGTCGCGGGCCACGGCGGCGAGGAAGACCTCCCCGGCCTGAGTGGGCACGGGCGCTATGTGCGACTGTACGGGACGCAGCGGGCGACGCAGTGGGGCTACTCGCTATACGAATTCAAAGTCTACGGGCCGCAGGCCACACGCTAGAGGGGAAGAAACGCAATGGCGCGGTCAGAGACCGAAGTGATCGAAGGGGCCTCGGAGGGAGCGCCCCGGCGCGAAGCAAATACCAAGAGCGGGGCGCGCGCCCGCGCCCTGCTCATCGGCGCTCTGGGGGCGGCGGCGACCGCCTTCCTGGTGACCTGGGCGGAGATGGTGCTGCAGACCATCAAGATCGGGTACTTGCAGTTCCCGCCCGCCGCCCTGGGGCTGCTGCTGGTCGTGGTCGCCCTGAGCCGGGGGGTGGCGCGCATGGCCCGCCGCTGGGACCTGACCTCGTCGGACCTACTGGTCATCTACTGCATGTGCCTGGTGGGTGCGATGACCGCCTCACACGGCCTGGTGGAAAAGATGGTGCCGGCCCTGGTCTACCCCCACTACGCCGCCGACAACACGAACGGCTGGCACAACTCGTTCGACCGGTTCCTCCACCCCGGCCTGGTGCCTTATAATACCGCCAATTCCAACGCCCAGCCGGTGGTGGACGGCTATTACAAGAAGCTGCATCCGGGCGAGACCTTGCCCTGGAACTTGTGGCTGACGCCGGTCCTGAGCTGGGGCCTCTTGTCTTTTTTCGTCTTGTTCGCCTTCCTCTGCCTCACGGCCCTGCTGCGCCGGCAGTGGGTGGACTCGGAAAAATTGGCCTTCCCGCTCGCCCAATTGCCCCTTGAGATCGCGGGTGACCAGGATCGGCCCGCCTTCTTCCGCAACCGGGTGATGTGGCTTGGGGTGCTGCTGCCGGTGGCCGTTTACACGGTCAAGTGGCTGCATCAGGTCTACCCATCGGTCCCCGACGTCACCATTCAGTGGAACCTGAGCGACTATGTCACCAGTCCGCCCTGGAACTCAGTGGCGTGGAGCGTCCAGTTCATCCTGTCGTTCGCGGCCATCGGGTTCTTTTTCCTGCTGCCCACTGATGTCCTGTTCTCCATCTGGTTCTTTTTCCTGCTGTCGCGCGTCGAGCATGTCCTGATGGTCGCCTACAACCAGCCGACGCCCGGCATGCCCGCCTATCCGCCCGCTTTGTTCATCGGCTACCAGACCATCGGCGCTTACTTCGTCCTGACGGGGTACTTCTTCTGGGTGGCCCGGCCGCACCTGCGCCGGGTCTGGGCGGCGGCTTTGGGCCGGGAGAAGGCGGACGACGCCGACGAGCTGCTGCCCTACCGGGTCGCCGTCTGGGGACTGTTCGGCAGTATTTTGGGCGCGGCGGCCTGGCTGTGGGCCAACGGCATGTCGCCGTGGCTCGCCCTGTTCGAGCTGACTGTCTGCATCTTCGTCATCGCCCTGATTATGGCGCGCTCGACGGCCGAGGCGGGCATGCTGATGACCGAGACCACCTTCCGCCCGATCGACCTGTACCGGATGGTGGCCCCGGTCCACGCGCTCGGCGGGGCAAACCTGACGATGCTGGCCTTCTTCGACAACCTGTTCCTGCGCGATCAGCGCGGCCTGCTGCTGACGGGGATGATGGACGCCGCCCGGATCACGGACGGGACGCGCATCCGCCGACGGTCGTTCGCGGGCGTTCTGGCTTTGGGGGTCGTGATCGCTTTTGCCGTGGCCGTACCGCTGAATATCTATCTGCCATACCATTTGGGTGCGAACGGGCACATGGACTTCTGGATGGAGCAGGGCAGCCCCGGCCTGACTTTGACCGACTACGGCCAGTACTTCAAGGGGAACGCACTGCTGCCGAACGGCGCGTCCTGGCAGATGCCGACCTTCTTCGGCGTGGGCATCCTGATGACGGTCTTCCTGACGGTCATGCGGACGGCCTTCTTCTGGTGGCCCTTGCACCCACTGGGATACGCGCTGTCCGGGTCATGGAGCACGATCCAGTTCTGGTTCCCCTGCCTTTTGGCCTGGACCTTCAAGTCGGTCATCCTGCGCTACGGCGGCATGAAGATCTACGGGTTGGCCCGCCCGTTCTTTTTGGGCCTGGTGCTGGGGGAGTTCGGCATCGCGGTCTTCTTTGTGCTGCTGAACGCGGTCTCGCATCAGATCTCGCCCGATCACACGATCCCCGCGCCGCCGTTCCCTTGGGGGTAGGAACCCACCCCGCCGCAAGCGGCGACCCTCCCGAAACGGGAGGGTGGAGCTGGAGGGTGGTTGAAGGGTTTTGTGGGATGATTGGATGGTGAGAGGGTTAATGAAGCCATGCCGGACCGGAGAGCCTGTCGGACGCGGCTATCATCCTGACACCGTAACGAGCCTTCATACCTTCCAGTCATCCCGCCCCACCCCACCGACTACCTTCTCACCCCACCCTCCCGTTTCGGGAGGGTCGCCGCTCGCGGCGGGGTGGGTCACTCCCCCTCCGACCCCATCGTCCCCTGCGCGTCGAAGGGCGTGCCGCCGTCCCGGCTCTCGGGGCGGCCGTCGGTCTCCGGGCTGTTCGGCGCGACGGGGTCGCGGCTGCCTTGCACCAGGCCGGGGTCGTTGCGGTTGTCCTCGGTCGGGGCCGTCGCCGGGTCCATGACGTCGAGTGAGTCGGGCGGGGGGGCGGCGCCCTCCTCATGCATCTTGAGCGGGGCCTGCTCCCCGTCGCTCTCGGCGTCAACGGTGTCGTACCCAACCTGGTTCGGGTTCATCGGGCCTGTCCGGCTGTCCATGTGTGCTGTCTCCTTGGCTCTGTTATGCCTCTTTTTACCCGTTCCCGACGGGTTTGACGGCAGAAGTGGGCACGGTATCCTGCGAGCAGAACGCGAGACGGGGAAAACAATGGCGGAGGGAGACACCATCAAGGACACGGACCTGCCGGGCCTGGGCGAGACGGAGAGAAGAAACGGCCCGCAGGCATCGCCTGCGGGCCGTTTTCGGTTGGTGTCTTCGGTTGGTGTTTTCGGTCGGCGTCTACTGCGGCGCGGCGCCTGCAATGATCAAAACGCCCCGGTCAGGGTGCAGGTACTTCTGAGTGGCAGCGTCCACCTGGGCGGGCGTGACGGCGTTGTAATAATCGGCGCGCTTCTGGATGTAGTCCAGGCCCAGGTTGTAGTCCTCGGCGGCGGCGAGTTGGCCGGCGACCCCGGCGTTTGTCTCCAACCGTAGGGGATACTCGCCGGTCAAGTACAGCTTTGCCTGGCGGACCTCGTCGGGCGTGACGCCGTACAAGCGCACTTGGGACAAGGTCTGACGCAGCAAAGACAAGGCGCGCGTGGCGTTCTTGGGATTCGCGCCTACGAAGACCTGGAAGGGGCCTGCCCCATGCTGGGCGTCAATGGACGAATAGACCGAATAAGCCAGGCCGTTCTGATCGCGGATGATCTTGCCCAGGCGCGAGCCGAAAGTGTCACCGCCGATGATGTAGTTCATGATCTGGGCGGCGTAGAAGTCCGAAGAATCGCGCTTCAAGCCGCCGGCGTAGCCGAACAGCAGGCTCGTCTGAGGGGCGTCCGGCAGGACGATGATCTGGGGGGCAGGGGCCTTAGTCGGCGCGGGCACGTCCGGGATGTCCAGAGTCGGCGCGGGCGCGGCCGGCTTGGCCCAGTCGCCGAAGGCGGCCAACATCTGGCGGACGACGTCGGGCGTGTTCACGTCGCCGACGACGACCAGCACGGTCGTGTCGGGGCGGTAGTAGGTCTGGTAGAAGGTCTCCAAATCAGCGCGCGTGGTGGCCTTGGCCGACGCGGCGCTCTGGTCCAGCGTGGGCGACCAGTAGGGGTGCCCCTTGGGGTAGATGGCCTGGGCGAAGGCGATCTCCGCCTGGCTGCCCGCACCGCCCGTGCCGCCGGTATCCTGGCGGGCCTCTTCGATGCCCGAAAGGGTCTGGGCGCGCAGGCGCTCGAGCTGGTCGGCGGGGAAGGAAGGGCGACGCAGCTCGTCGGCCAGGGTCGTCACCAACAGGGGGAAGTCTTGCGACAGGCTGGTCCCCGAAATGCCCGCCTCCTCGGTGCTGGCACTGATGCCGATACCGGCCCCAATGGACTCAAGGGCGAGGGCGAGCTGCAAGGCTGTCTTGCCGCCCGCGCCACGTCCGAGCATGGCCGCCGTGGTCGCGGCCAGGCCGTACTTGCCTGCGGGATCGTACAAACTGCCCGCCCGGACCAGCCCGTTCAGGGCGACGGTCTTGTTGGCGTGGTTCTCTTGAACGATCAGGACCATGCCGTTGGGGAGGACGACACGCGTGGGCTTGGCCGTCGGCGCGGCTTTCGCGGTCTGGGTCGGCCCGTTGAAGGTCTTGTCCAGGGCGGCGAGGACGGCCTTCTGGCGCGGGTCGGTGACGGGCTTGGCCGAGCCGAAGTTGTCCACGACCGGCGGCGGCGGGGGGGCGGCGCCCGGTGGAAGCGGCTGCGGGTCGAAGGCGGCGACGGTGCGGTTGTCCACCGTCAAGTACTGCTTGGCGACGCGCTGGATATCGGTGGGCGTAACCTTCTTGATGTTGTCCAGGTAGGTGTCCAGGTAGCGCGGCTCGTTGATGGCGGCGTAGACGCCGATTTGGCCGGCCTGGGCCGTGACGCTGTCGTTGTTGTAGACGAAGGCCGCACTAATCTGACGGACGGCGCGGGCCACTTCTTCCGCCGAGACCGGCGTCGTCTGGAGCCGGGTGACCTCGTCTTCCAGGGCCTTCTCGACGGTGGCGACAGGCACGGAGGCGCTGGGCGTGGCGTCGAACTCGAACAGGGACGGGTCCCGCTGGTCATTGTTACCCGTGCCCGCCGACTGGGCCAGGCCCTTTTCTACTAAATCCTGATAGAGCCGCGCGCTGCGCCCGCCGGATAGAATCTGCGAGACGACGTCAAAAGCCAGGTGATCCGGGTCGCCGGTGGCGGGGATGTGGTAGCCGATCAAGAGCTGCGGCGTCGTGCCGGGACGCTTGAGGATGACGCGCCGCTCGCCGCGCTGGGGCGGCTCGGGCGTGATGGTGCGCTGCTCCAAGGTCCCGGCGGGGTAGACGCCAAAATACTTCTGGCAGATGGCAAGCGCCTTCTTGGTGTCGAAGTCGCCGACCATGACGACGACGGCATTGTTGGGCAGATAGTGGCGCTTGTAATAGCCGTAGATGATGTCCCGGCGATTGGCGACAGCCTCGACGTCGGTGCGCCAGCCGATGACCGGCCAGTGGTAGGGATGTGCGGTGAAGGCGGCCGGCTCGAAGACGTTGGAATACAGGTCATAGCCAGGGCTGTTGTTGTCGCCTTCGAGTTCGGACCGGACGACGGTCATCTCGTGGGATAGCTCGGTCGGGTCGAACTGCGAGTTCTCCATTCGGTCGGCTTCGATGCGGGCGGCGAGTTCCAGGCGGTCGGCGGCGATCTCCTCGTGGTACTCGGTGAAATCGGGGCCGGTGGAGGCGTTGATCTGGCCGCCGTTCGACTGGAACAGGTGATCAATGGAGCCGGGCGGCAGGTCATTCGTGCCCTTGAACATCATGTGCTCGAGGATGTGGGAAAGGCCGGTCTGCCCGCTGACCTCGTTGCGCGAACCCACTTTATAGTAGACGCTGAAATAGACGACCGGCGCGGCGTGGACCTCTTTGGAGATGACCGTCAGGCCGTTCGTCAAATGCGTCTCGGTCGTCATCTGGGTCTTGTCGAAGGTCTGGGAGACGACGGCACCGTAGTTCGGGGCCGGGGCGGCGGCACGGGCGGCCGTCGGGCCACCGGCCAGCATCAGGGCGATCAATATCTTAGGCAAGTGACGCATCAGAGTCATGTTCCTCTTTCGTGTGCGGGAGATCGTTTATAGTACGCGCAAACGCGGCGCAGGGTTCCGGGTACGGGCTAAGAGGTCATGGAAACCGGCGGTTGAAACCGCGCC
>JANOOM010000619.1:0-5544 GCA_031421335.1 Armatimonadota bacterium | reverse complement strand
GGCGCGATCCTGTTCAACGACCGCTGCGTCCACATGTCCACGCCTAACAACTCGGACCTGGTCCGGTGGAGCGTGGACCTGCGTTACCAGCCGACCGACCAGGACCCGATGCGTGGGCAGGGCGCGGGCTTCCTGGCGCGCAGCCGCCGGAATCCCTCGCGCGTCGCAACGCGCGAGGACTGGCTTGCCGAACGCTTGGAACATGAGGCCTGACTACTTCCGTGACAAGGACATCACGTCGCCGAAGAACCTTCTCCTGTATCCCGACTTCGGTCACGAGAACCTGCTGGGGGCGAGTGACGCCGTATTCGACTTCATCGCCGGTTTATAAGGGCGTGGGAAGGGGGCGTGATGGATCGCACCCCTACCAGGAAAGGGGCAGGGAGTCCGGCCCGGCTTCGGCCAGCGTGTCGCAGATCTGACTGGCGACCTGCTCGAAGTCAGCGGGTGTCAGGTCCAGGGCGGCCAGCGCTTCGGGATGGAGCGTGTAGGCCAGCCCATCCAGGCCCAGGCCGACTCCCAAAGTCAGGCAGACAGCGTCGGCGACGTGAACGAGGCAAGGAAGGAGGGAGGGGGAAGGAGACTCCAGGGGCGCGTGGTGCCAGCGCACGGCCGCAACGAGCGAGGCGGGGAGGCTCCAGCGCTCCAACAAGCACGCGCCGGCTTCGGCGTGATCGAAGCCCAGGACCTCACGCTCCGCTTGGGCGAAGGTTATCCCGCCCTGGGCCGCGCGCAGGAAGACGTGGGTGAACTGATCTTTGAGGTAGGTGTTCAGGACCACTTTACCAATGTCGTGCAGCAGACCCGCCACGAAGGCTTCTTCGGTCGCGCGGTATCGGGCGCGGACCGCAAGGGCTTGGGCGGCGCAGGCACAGGCGAGCGAGTGGCGCCACAGCGCGCCCGGCGGCAGGGCGTAGCCGGCAACATTTCGCTCCAGCATCTCCTGGCAGCTCGTCGCCATGACGAGGTTGCGCGTCGTCCGCATCCCCAGCGTGATGACGGCCTCGGAGACCGTCGAGATGCGGCGGCGGGACCCGTAGAAAGCGGAGTTCGCCAGCTTCAGCACGCGGGCGGCCAGGGCCTGGTCGGAGGCCAGGGCGCGGGCGACGTCCGTCATGCCCGTTTTTGGGTCGTCGGTGAGCTGCATGACCCGCACTACGGCGGCGGGCAGGGCCGGGAGATCGCGCACTTGGCGGATTAAGCCTTCGAGGCCGGTGTCATCCATACGCCCATGCCCCTTCTAGGATCGGAGCGGCACTCAGGCCGACCCGCGCGCCGCCCGGCCCCAGGATGACCAGGACCCGCTCCACCAGCCCCACGGGGCGCACCCAAACCGTGCCGGTGACGGCGTCCAGCGTCACCGTCCGCCCGAAGCGGCCGCCGGTGTCTTCGGCACGGATGGGGACACCGACACGGGCCAGTTCCTCTTTGATCGCGTGGACGTTTCGGAGGCCGATCTCCAGACGCGAGCATGTTCCGCCCTCGTCAGCGGCATCAGTGAAGATCTGCGCGCCGCCGACCAGCGCGGCCTGCACGCGCGCCGCCGATCCGCCTGATCGGGTGATCTCGGCGAGGGCATGAGCGATGGCGGTGTCGGCGCACTTGCCGGGCGGCGGCGGGACCGTGGGGCGCGCGCCAAGGTCCGCGCGCGGCAGGGTGACCGGCAGGACGATATGCACTAAGACGGCGAGGTGGGCATAAGTCTCGTAGAGACACAGGCCGACGCAGGCGCCCAGGCCGCGCGCTTGCAGGCGCGCGTCGGGGGCACAGATCAGTCCCGTTTCCCCCATTTCCACCGCTACCATGGCCGCCATTTCAGAAAGTTCCTTTCATTCCTGATTATGGCGCCCCGTCACCTTTTCTCCAGGGGGGCCGACTAATCCAGCAAAAGCACGGTGACGCTCTCGCCCGCCGAGATCACGGAAACGTCGGCGGGGATGACCAGCAGGGCGTTTGCCAAGACCATCGAGAGCATCATGCCCGAGCCTTGTTTGCTGACAGGCGTGACGACATGGCCGCCGTTTTCGGGCGTGACGACTGCCCGCTGGTAGCTCTGCCGGCCCGGCGCATGGCCGGCATCCTCGGTGAGCCGGGCCGTGATGGTCGGGCGGGAGGGGGCCAGCCCGCGCAGGCGGCGCAAGGCGGGGCGGACAAACAGTTCGAACGTGACCATGGAGGAGACGGGGTTGCCGGGCAGGCCGAAAAAGACGGTCTCGTCCCAGCGCCCGAAGGCGACCGGCTTGCCGGGGCGGATGGCGACGCGCCAGAAGTCCATCCTGCCGCGCTCGGCAAAGACGGCCTTGACGAAGTCGTAGTCGCCCACCGAGACGCCGCCGCTCGTGATTAACACGTCCGCCCCCGCCGCCTGGTCGAAGGCATCGCGCAGGGCGTCCGCCGTATCGCGGGCGTGCAGCCGGTGCGTCACGACGCCGCCCGCCTCGGCCACCTGGGCGGCCAGGGCGTAGGCATTGGAGTTGTAGATCTGGCCGTCAAGCAGGGGCAGGCCCGGCTCGACCAGCTCGTCCCCGGTGCTGACGATGGCGACGCGTGGGCGGGGGTGCGCCCGGAGGCGGGCGCGGCCCACGACGGCAGCCATGCCGACCTCGGCGGGCCGGATGCAGCTCCCCAAGGCCATGACGCGGCTCCCCACTTGGACGTCTTCCCCAGCCCGCCGGATGTTCTGGCCCAACTTGAAGGGCTGGAGGAAGGTGACACCAACGCCCTCTTCGGTGTCTTCCACCGGGATGACGGTGTCCGCGCCGGGCGGAACGGGCGCCCCGGTCATGATCCGCAGCGCGGTCCCTGGCGCGAGCGCCGGCAAGGCGAGCGCCCCGGCGGGGATGTCGCCCGCCACGGGCAGCACGGCGGGGATGACCGCGAGGTCGGCGGCCCGGACGGCGAAGCCGTCCATGCTGCTGTTATCAAAGGGGGGGACGGCCGAGGGCGCGAAAACGTCTTCGGCCAATATGCACCCGAGCGCGTCGGCGAGTGGCAGGTCAGCGGGCGGGAGCGGCGAAATCTGGCCGAGGATCTGGGCGAGGGCCTGGTCGTAAGTGAGCATGAGTAGTGTTACACGGAATCGGGCGCGGCTGAAACACGGTCCAGGGCGGCGAGCTTGGCGTGGAGATGCTCGGCCCGGATCGGCTTGGAGATATAGTCGCTCATGCCGGCATCGAGGCAGCACTCCCGGTCGCCCTGCATTGCGTTCGCGGTCATGGCGATGATGGGGACACGGCGGCCCGTCCCCTGCTCGGCAGCGCGGACGGCGGCGGTGGCGGCCAGCCCGTCCATGACCGGCATCTGGACGTCCATCAAGACGACATCGTAGGCGGTCTTCAGTGCGGCGCGGGCCGCCTCCGAGCCATCCCCGACGGCATCCACGGCACAGCCCCATCTTTCCAGCAGCCGCCGCGCCAGCTTCATGTTGGTGGGGTTGTCTTCGGCCAGCAGCACGCGCAGACCGAGCTTTCCCTGGACGGACGGATCGGGGGCCGTCCGCGCATCCGGCCCATCGCACCGGGGCAGGGAAAGTGAGACGGTGAATAGGCTGCCCTGCCCGGTCTCGCTCTCGACGCTGATCCGGCCGCCCATCAACTCGACGAGGTGGCGGGAGATCGTCAGGCCCAGCCCCGTCCCGCCGTATTCGCGCGTCGTGGAGCCGTCGGCCTGGGTGAAGCTCTCGAAGATGGCCGCCTGCCGGGCGGGCGGGATGCCGATGCCGGTGTCCCGCACGGTTAAAGTCAATGCCACGTCCGGGCCGCCGTTTGAGTGCTCCTCGACTGTGAGGTGGACGCCGCCCCGAGGCGTGAACTTGACGGCGTTCCCCACGAGGTTCATCACGACCTGGCGCAGACGAACGGGGTCACCCAGGAAGCGGGTGGGCACGTCCGGCGGGCAGGAGCAGGCCAGCGTGATGCCCTTCTCCAGGGCGCGCGGAAGGAGCAGGGCAGCGGCTTCGGCCATCAGGCCGTGCAAGTCGAAGGACCTCTGTTCCAGCGTCATCTTACCCGACTCGACCTTGGAGAAGTCGAGGATGTCGTTGATGATCGTCAGCAGCGCCTCGCCGCTGCCCTTGATGGTCAGGGCGTGGTCGCGCTGCTCATCGTCCAGCGCAGATTCGAGCAGCAGATCGGTCATACCGATGACGCCGTTCATGGGCGTGCGGATCTCGTGGCTCATGTTCGCCAGGAACTCGGACTTCGCCCGCGTCGAAGCCAGCGCCTGGTCTCGGGCCAGCCGGAGATGAGCTTCCGCCCGCTTCTGCTCGGTGACATCGTGCATGACCACGACGGCACCCAGCTTCCGTCCGGCCGCATCGAAGAGCGCGCGCCCGTCGGAAAGCATCGTGCGGCGCGGACCGTGCTTGGGAACGATCACCATCTCCGCCCCTCGGACCGTCTGCCCTTGCAATGCCCGGAAGAGCGGGATCTCCTCAGTCAGCATGGGGGAAAGACCGTCGGCCCGGTAGAGGTCAAAATGCGCGGCCCACTGCTCCGGCGGAATGGGCGCGGCCGGCAGGCCGTGGAACTCGCGCGTCGCCCGGTTGAACAGCGTCAAAGTCCCCGTCGGGTCGCAGGCGACGATGCCGTCAGTCATGTTTTCCAAGACCGCCTGCGTGAACTCCTGCTGCCGGACCAGGGCGTCCTGCGCTTCCCGGCGGGCCTGCTCGGCGGCTTGCAGCGCGGCGACCTGGCGGCGGAGCTGGAGCTGCCCCATGACCTGCCGCCCCAGCGCTTCCAGCGCCTGGGCCTGCTCGGGGGTGAGTGTGCGCGGCGTCCGGTCAATGACGCAGAGCGAGCCGAGCGCGAAGCCCTCAGGCGTCACCAGAGGCGCCCCGGCGTAGAAGCGGATGTCAGGGGAGTTGGTGACGGACGGGTTGTCTCGAAATCGCTCGTCCGCCTGGGCGTCCGGGACGACGAACAGGCCCGGCGAGAGGATGGCGTGGGCGCAGAAAGCGGCGTCGCGCGGCGTTTCTTGGGCGTCCAGGCCGACGATGGCCTTGAACCACTGCCGGTCGCCGTCTATCAGCGAGATGGCGGCGATGGGCGTTTGGCAGATGGCGGCGGCGAGCAAGGCGATGTCGGTGTAGGCTTGTTCCGGCAGGGTGTCGAGGATGTCGTACTCGCGCAGTGCTTCCAGCCGCTGCACCTCATTGTGGGGAAGTGGGGGCGTCATACCGGGTTTATCGGCATTTGCACTTGTTCCCTTTAGAAGCGCCCCCACCCCGCCGGTTCAGCCTACCGGATGCCCGGTCTCACGCACGCGCAGGACGTCAACGGCGTGGGGCAGCAGGGGGACAAGGCTGGCCGCGCCGTCGCGCGCCCCGGACGGGCTGCCGGGGAGATTGACGATCAGGGTCGCGCCCCGGACCCCGGCCACGCCGCGCGAGAGGGCGGCGAACGGGGTCTGCTTGAGGCCCTCCCAGAGCAGGAACTGGCTGATGTTGGGGGCGGCCCGCTCCAAGATTTTGCCGGTGGCTTCGGGCGTCACGTCGCGCGGGCTGAAGCCCGTCCCGCCGGTCGTCAGGATGACGTCGCACTCGTA
>JANOOM010000618.1:0-6681 GCA_031421335.1 Armatimonadota bacterium | reverse complement strand
TCATCCGTTCGCTCGCCACGCCGGCGGGCAGAGTCACCGGCGTTAAGCTGCTCGGCTGCAAGGAGAAGTTGGATTGGAAGCAAACGGATGCGGGACTGACTGTTCATTTGCCTGCTGCTCAGCCGTGTCAATTTGCCTACGGTCTAAAAATCTCCGGCGAAAACCTTAAGGCGGCGCCACCGAAGAAGTAAATCGGGAAGGCAGAGATTCATCAAGATGTCTGCGTGACATCAGCGACTAATGCTGCAAAGTGGAATAAAGGCGCGGGAACCGGGTCGGAGGACACACACTTATGACGCTGCACAATGCCGAACTAAGCCAGAACGAACTAAGCCAGAACGAACTAAGCCGAAGGGAATTTCTTGCGGCGGCAGCCAGCCTGGCGGCCCTGCTGGCGCTGGGCGGCGCACACGAGGCCGAGGCGGCGAACACACCGGCAGGCGGTGGGCGGGTCGGCATCTCCGATGCGGCCTACGCCAGTGCCCGGACGCGCGCCCAGGCCATCGTCGCCCAGATGACGCTGAAAGAGAAGATCAGCCAGCTCGGAGCCAGCGCGGGCGCGGTGCCGCGCTTGAACGTGCCCGCCTACAACTACTACTCCAACGAGGCGCTGCACGGGCTGGTCTCCGGCCCGCAGGTGACGTCGTTCCCGGTACCGCTCGCCATCGCCGCCGCCTGGAACCCGGAACTGACCCGGCAAGTCTACAGAGTCGTCGCCGACGAGTGCCGCGCCCACGACAACATCAGCCTGTACTCCCCCCTCACCCTGAACCTGCACCGCGACCCCCGCTGGGGCCGGTGCTACGAGGCCCCCGGCGAGGACCCCTGTCTGGCGGCGACCCTCGGCGTCCAGATCGTGCGCGGCATGCAGGGGGACAGCACGACCTACCTCAAGACGACCGCCTGTTCCAAGCACTTCATCTGCAACAACACCGACAGCGACCGCGACTCGGTCTCGGCGACGGTGGACCCGCGCTCCTTCTGGGAATACTACACCCGCGCCTACCGGGCGACGGTGATCCACGGCGACGTTTTCACGTTCATGAGCGCCTACAACGCCGTCAACGGCATCCCCTGCTCGGCCGACCCTGCCCTGCTGACCGGCCTGCTGCGCGGCCAGTGGGGCTTCCGGGGCTACGTGAACTCGGACTGTGATGCCATCTCGGACGTCTACAGCACGCACCATTACGCCCCGAGTTTCCCCGCCGCGGCGGCCCTGTCGATCAAGGCCGGCTGCGAGGTGAACTGCGGCGACGTCCTCCAGAAGCATTCGCAGGAGGCGGTGGACCAGGGGCTGGTGACCGAGGATCAGATCGGCGAGGCTGTGACCCGGACCCTGACGGTGCGCGTCCTGCTGGGGACGCTCGATCCGCCGGCGAAGGTCCCGTACAAGGCGCTTACCCTGAAAAGCCTGCCCTGGGCGGCCCACGACGCCCTCGCTCTGGAATCCGCCCGCCAGTCGCTGACGCTGTTGAAGAATGACGGGAACTTCCTCCCCTTAGACCCACGCCGGACCCAGAAGATCGCCGTGATCGGCCCGCTAGGCGACGTCTGCCATCTCGGCGGCTACAGCGGCTTTCCCAAGACCCAGATCTCCCCGCTGAGGGGCCTCAAGACGCGGTTCGGGCTGCCGCTCAGTGTGGACTTTATTTCCGGCGGAGACAGCATCGCCACACACGGGGGCATCACCACGCAGAACTCCCCACTCGGCACCATCCAGCTGGCGTACATCAGCAGCGGCGACTGGGCGCAGTTCCACGCTGTGGACTTCACGGGCCGGACGGAGATGCGCGCCAAAGTCGCCAGCGCGGGCGCGGGCGGCCAGATCGAGGTTCATCTGGACAAGCTGACCGGCCCGCTAGTGGGGATGTTCACCGTCCCCGGCACAGGGGGTTGGGATCATCTGGTGGATGTCACTCTCCCGCTGGCGGGACTCAGCGGCCTCCATGACATTTTCGTGGTGTTCCGGGGCGGCGACGGCTACATCCTGAACCTGGAGCGGCTCACCCTGCTTCCAGTCCCCCCACTGGTCGTCCAGAAGGGCGCGCGGCAGATCACCTTCCACGGTGGCTGCGGCGTCACCGGGGGCAAGGACGACGCCGCGTTCGCCGAGGCCGTGGAGTCGGCCAGGGACGCGGATGTCGTGGTGATGGTCTGCGGCGTCACCGGAGACGTGGACGGCGAGGGGCACGACCGCGAGACCATCGGTCTGACCGGCGCCCAGCCGGAGTTAATTCAAGCCGTCTACGCCGTCAACCCGAAGGTCGTCCTCGTGCTTTCGTCCAACAACTCCCTCTCCATTGAGTGGGAGCAGGCGCATCTGCCTGCCATCCTTTGCGCGGTCTGCGCGGGGCAAGCCCAGGGCACGGCGATTGTGGAGGCGCTGTTCGGTGATTACAACCCTGGCGGCAAGCTGCCCTGCACCTGGTACCGCTCGCTTGACCAGCTTCCGCCCAGCCACGATTACGACATCCACAAGGGCCGCACCTACATGTATCTGGACGGTGATCCGCTTTATCCCTTCGGCTACGGCCTGAGCTACACGACCTTCCGCATAGATGGCTTCCGGTCGAACGTCCGGGAGATCGGCCCCGGCCAGTCCGTGAAGGTCTCAGTGCGCGTGACCAACACGGGCAAGCGCGTCGGGGCCGAAGTCGTGCAGCTTTACATCGTGCCGCCGGCCTCGCCGGTCAAGCGCCCCCACCGACAATTAGCCGGCTTCCAGCGTGTGGAACTGAAGCCCGGCGAGGGGAAGACAGTCTTCTTCGAGGTGCCATACACGGCGCAGCCCTTCTGGTATTGGGGCGAGGACGAGAAGCGGTTCGTCCTCCAGCCCGGCGCGGCGTCTCTGGAGATCGGCAACTCCTCGGCCAACCTGCCACTCAAAACGCTGGTGACATTGAAACCGTCGCTCGCGCCGCTCCCTCACGCCGACGCCGTAGACACCGTGGCAGTGAGATCCTACATGGTTTAGTCTTCCCCGGATTAGAAATCCAGGGCTATCAAAGTGCAGAATGTCTCCTTCGCAGCCGAAAAGCATATGTCTATGGCTCTGCTGTGTCTCGGAGGGACATTTTGCTCGTCAACGGCATCTGGCAATATCAACCTGGTGCAGAAGGCGGTGCGACGCTGACCGGCAAAACGCTGAACAGCGAAACTCACGTTCCGTATTCCATCGGATCGGCGTTGTTGGGCGTGATGGAACACCACGAACGGCTGCAGTATCGCCGCACCTTTACTTCGACTTCTACTCCGACTTCTACTCCGACTTCAAGGGGTCGGTCGGAAGCTGATTGATGGAGCGCATCATTTGGAAGAGGGTGTCCGGCCGGACGATCTGGTAATTGGAGTTGAGTCCTTTCACGAAGGTGACGAAGTCGGTCGGCATCAAGCCGTGCCACGGTTCTGCCTGAATGATCAGGAAACGCGGCGATTTGCCGTCCCATCCGGCGGAGCCGCCTTTGACTTCCCTGACCAAATGGTCCATCACTCCGCAGTAGGTCGCCGTCAGAGCGAAGCTTGGAAGCGTGTGGTCATAAATCTTGAGCCCCCCGCCGGCGTTTTGACCAGTCAAACCCAGCAGCGACGGCGCATGTTTCGCGTAGGCGTCGCCGACTTTGGGATCGATGCCTCCGGTGATCGTATTCCAAATCGTGATGATCCGCAGTCCTGCGCGCTTGCAGTAGTCGTCGGATTTTGCCACGAAATGGTTGAGTGCTTCGCCATCGTGCCAGTCGTTCGGGTACGTGTAGCCGTAGCCGGAGGGGCCGCAGAGGAGGCAGTCGTTGGCGGTCGCGGTCTTGTAGTAGTAGTCGAGAAGGCCAGGCATGGCGTCGAGCATCGTCGGCGACACCGTCCAGCCCATCGGGATTTTTCCGCGTTCGGGATCGAGCCACATCGCGTGAAGGTGATGCTCCAGGTACTGAAAGTTGTCGCCATCGCTGATAATGAACGCCACATAGATTTTGTTCTCGATCGGGGGAATCGCCGCTGACGCCCGTTTGACCGTGACTTTTCTCGATGTGCCGCCAAGATTTGTCAGATTGGTCGACCAGTCGCTGGCGCAGGTGACAATGCCATAGGCGGACGCGGCGCGGACGCCCGATCCTTCCTCAGCCCACCAACCCATGTACAGCGTTCCGGGGCCCATCGACACCAGAAAGCGGTCGAGGAGCGCCTTCTCCTTGGGCTCCCGAGGATCGAGCCAGAGGACCGTGGAATTGATGGCCACGGCATATTCCCGCAAGTTCCCGTACACAGCCGTGGGATTGAGACCGGTCAGGACGCGATGGGTTGTCGTGGCCCAGTAGTGATCGTACAGGTACTGATACACTCCGAGACGCCCCTCAAATTTTCCGCGCAGATCCTTGAGAATTGGAAGCGAGTAGGGCGCGCTGGTCAACTTCGCCACAAGCTCCGGGGACGCGACTAGCGCGTTCGATGAGCCGGCGATTGTGGTGGCGAGATTGATCGTGTCCGGCTGGGCGTCGTCGTAAACGATAATGCCCTTGATTTCCTGCCGGTACTTGGTGATAAGCGCCCAGGGATCCCGAGGCTCCTTGTAGGAGAGGCCAAGCTCGGTGAGCCATTCGTACTTGGCATCACCCGGTCCTTCACACGTCCAGATCCGGGGTTTCGCTCGATTGACCAGGCCCTTAAGAGAGCTGAACAGAACGGCTTCCGCTTTTGGGGACGCGCTTCCCACCGGTGGGATCGAAATGAGATCTTGCGTCGGAGCGGGCTTGGCGAATGTGGGGAGAAGTTGTTCCCGCGGCCAATTGATTCCGGCGACGGAGGGGCTGAGGAGTGCGCCGGTGAGAGCGATGGCAGCGGCAGCGGTGCGGTGTAGCTTCGACATAAGATATTTCCTTAAAGAAGAAAGCCGGAGCGTAAATCTTGCCACTGGGCGAGGATTGTCCGGCCCCCACGGCGTCCATCCCGCTTCTCTTTCGTCGTTCGACATCAACTGGACATATTCGTTCCAGTCTCCTCTTCGTTCCAGTCGCCGCGATAAAATCCAGTCGCCAGTGGTCGGCCTCTGTCTCAAAAGGCATCATGTCCCGCAGAACGTCTGGTATACCCGCTCATCGTCCCGCGGCGGCTCCGCGTAGTGCGAGAAGGCCGGATGGTCTCTGTACGGCTGAGACAAAACGGTCAGCAGTTCTTCGAATGGGCTGAAGTCGTCCTCTTCGACGGCCGCCTGGATGACCGCCTCCACGCGATGGTTCCGAGGAATAAAGGCTGGGTTCACTGACTGCATGGCCGTGCAGCGGGCCGCACCGTCCGCGGGCTCCCGGCTCAATCGTTCTCGCCAGCGTGCCATCCACCCGTCGAAGGCGGACAAGTCGGCAAAGAGGGACCGCACGCCCAAATCACCCTCGGGACCCGAAACGGCCTCGCTCAGCCGGCGAAATGTCAGCGTGAAGTCGGCACCGCTGGTCTCCATGATCTCCAGCAGATCGCGCCCAAGCGTCACGTCCCCTTCGAGTTCCCTCGACAGACCCAGCTTGCGCCTTAGCCCCGCCTCGTAGGCGCCTTCGAAGAACGACGCGTACCCGCCGAGCGCCTCCGTCGCCTCCGCGACAGCCGCGTCCTCATCTTCGGACAGCAGCGGCAGAAGACACTCGGCCAGCCGCGTCAGGTTCCAGTGGCCGATGGCGGGCTGGTTCCGGTAGGCATAGCGCCCCTGAGTATCGATCGCGCTGAACGCGGCCGCCGGGTCGTACCGGTCCAGGAAGGCGCAGGGGCCGTAGTCGATCGTCTCGCCGGCCACCGACATGTTATCCGTATTCATGACCCCGTGGATGAACCCGACGAGCAGCCACTGGGCGATCAGCCTCGCCTGCGCCTCGATCACCGCGCCCAGCAGCGCGCGATAGGGCCGCTCCGCCTGCGCCGCATCCGGGTAGTGCCGGGCGATGACGTGGTCCGCGAGCAGCCGCACGCCTTCCACATCACCGCGCCGCGCGAAGAACTCAAACGTGCCAACGCGGATGTGACTGGAGGCCACCCGGGTCAACACGGCCCCGGGGAGCATCGTCTCCCGTCTCACCCGTTCCCCCGTCGCCACCGCGGCCAGAGCGCGCGTTGTGGGGATGCCCAGTGCCGCCATCGCCTCGCTGACGACGTATTCGCGCAGGACCGGCCCGAGGGCGGCCCGTCCATCCCCGCGCCGTGAGAAGGGGGTGGGTCCCGCGCCTTTGAGCTGGATGTCGCGCTGGGCCCCGTCCCGGTCGAGGACCTCGCCGAGCAGGATGGCGCGGCCGTCCCCGAGTTGCGGCACAAACCCGCCGAACTGATGCCCTGCATAGGCCGCCGCGATTGGCTCGGCGCCATCGGGAACGCGGTTCCCAGCCAGGATGTCCAGGCCCTCGGCACTGGCGAGCCAATCAGGATCCAGGCCAAGGTTCACTGCGAGGGGTCTGTTGAGCCGGATCAGGCGCGGCGCAGCGACGGGGGTAGGCACAGTATGTGCGAAGAACCGCTCCGGCAGCCGCGCGTAGGTGTTAACGAAAGAAAATGGGATAGTCATTGGAGTCGTTGCCGCACACTGAATCTATGATTTCGGAACCTATGATTTCGGAACCTATGATTTGCCGATCTTGAACATCTTGGTGCCGCAGACAGGGCAGATGCCCTGCGTGGCGGGCTTGCCGTTCTTCATGGTCACTGCCACCGGGT
>JANOOM010000617.1:0-3499 GCA_031421335.1 Armatimonadota bacterium | reverse complement strand
TCTCAGTTCAGCGGCGGGGCATCGGGCGGGGGCGGCCCGTTCGTCCCCCGGCCACCGGGGCGGTATTTGTCCATTACAGCGTCGAGGCGCTCGGGCGAAACGCCGAGGCTCTCGGACAACACCCTGCGGTTTGCCTGGCGCTGGGCCTGCGTCGGCTCCTGCCCCGCCCCCGCCGGATGCACCTTGCGGAAGGCCGCCCGGAACTGGGCCGGGGTGACGCCGAGGTCCCTCGCCACGAGGGCGACGGGGCGCCCGTGGTCTTCGTCCTGCGCCCCTCTCTCTTCCGGCGGCGGGGGAGGGCCGAAGCCGCCGGGGCCACCCGGACCGTCCGGGCCGCCGGGGCCGCCGGGGCCGCCCGGACCGCCGGGGCCTCCAAATGGCGGGCGCGGGTGAGCGGCCTTGTAGCTGCTGACGATGCTCCTCTGGGCAGGCGTCAGCAGGGCGGCGGCCCGGGCAGCCAATCGCCGGCGCTCCGACTGCATGGATGCGCGGACGGAGCCAAAGTCACCGGAACGACGGGCGGTATCCAGCGCCTGGCGCGTGGCCTGCTGCGAAGTGCGGGCGAGGTCCGTGAGGCGTGCGGTCTGGGACTCGGAGAGTTTCAATACGCCGTAGGTGGCGGGCGGGATACCCTCTATCCGCAGGTCGTCGAGGGTCCGGAGCAGGGCGGGCAGGGCGGCCTTCTGCGGGCCGGAAAGGACGGCCGCAATGCCGGCATCGGCGGTCTGGCTTAGGGCGCGCATCTTGTCCCACGCGCCACGCATCGCGCCGGGGTCGGGCGGCGGGCCGCCGCCGGGTGGCGGAGACATCAGTTTCCGGCGCTGCCGATTGAACTGCTCTTGAATCTGGGCGACCTTCGTCTGCTGCGCCGCCGAGAGCTCCAGCCCCGCCGTCAAGGCGGGAAGCGGGGCATTGGCGGCGGTGGAAGGGCGAGGCCCGCGCCCTGGCCCGCCAGAGTGCGGGCCTCCAGGTGGCCCACCGAATGGCGGGGGTGGGCCAGGCGGGTGCGGCGGGCCGAACTGCGCGAGTGCGGCGGTGCTGAGAGTGACGCCAAGGACTGCGGCGAGTGCTGCGGCGCGGATGGTGTGCGCCCTGATTGACTTCTTATGCATGTTGCTTTCTCCTTGGGGTAGTATCGGGCAGCGACATGAAAAGCGCATGAAAAGCGGCGGGCACACCCGGAAGAAATACGATTTCATTCCGTTTTCATCTTGGAGGGCGATAATCGCACCATGAAGATACTGCTGATCGAGGACGAGCCGGGCATCGCGCGCTTGATCCGCCGGGGCCTGGAAGACGCCGGCTACACGGTGGAAGCGACGGCGAACGGGCGCCAGGGGCTGGAGATGGCCGGGGAGAAGTCTTACAACCTCCTGCTGCTCGACTTGATGGTGCCGGGCCTGGACGGCTGGCAGGTGTGCGAGGCGCTGCGGGCATCAGGCAGCCAGCTCCCCATCCTCATGCTGACGGCGCGCGACTCGGTGCCCGACCGAGTGCGCGGCCTGGACCTTGGGGCAGACGACTATCTGCCGAAGCCCTTCGAGTTCCCTGAGCTGCTGGCGCGCGTCCGCGCCCTGCTGCGGCGGGACCGAGTGCATCGGTCGCGGGTCATCCAGGTGGACGACTTGGTCATTGACACGGGCCAGCGCCGCGTCACGCGGGCGGGCGCCGAGGTCGGCCTGAGCCACCGGGAATACGAGCTGCTGGAAGCCCTGGCAGCCCACGAGAGTCAGGTGCTGACGCGCGAAGTCATCCAGGAGCGCATCTGGATGGATGAGGACTCGTACTCAAACACCGTAGACGTTTACATCGGCATGCTCCGCAAGAAGATAGACGCCGGGCATCCGCGCAAATTGATCCAGACCGTGCGCGGCCTGGGCTACACGCTGCGGGTGCTGGACGCGGGTCCGGCGTCTTGACGGCGATGCCGCGCCGCCGGCAATCCGTCCGCACCCAGCTCGTCTGGTGGAACATCCTCGCGCTGGCCCTGCTGCTGGCCGCGCTTGGCGTCGTCGTCCGCACCCTCGTCCGCTCCACTATCATGGCCTCCGTAGACCGAGAGCTTGACGGCCGCACCCACCCAGGCCCGGACCATCTGGAGGAGCGCCGCGGCGGGCCGGGCGGCGGGCTGCCCCTCGGCCCAACGGACGATCACGGCCCACCAGACGATCACGGCCCACCGGACGAACACGGCCCACCAGACGAGCACGGCCGGCCGGACCGCCCGCGCTTCGAGCCGAACCCCTATTTTCCGCGTCGGTTCGACCTGGAGGGACACGCCCAAGGCCCTTTCCGCCGGTCGGAGCCGCTTTGGGACCCGGCGGCGTTCGCGCTCGCGAAGACAGGTCAGGTCCGCTATTCTACGATCATCGTCGGCGGCGAACCCATCCGCGTCCTGTCCCGCCCGTTCCCCCGGCGCGGGCCGATCGCGGGCGTCATCCAGGCCCCCTACCCGCTGGCCGACGTGAATCGCGCCTTGCGCGGGCTGGACCGCGCCCTGCTTCTCCTGCTGCCCGTCGCGCTGCTCTGCGCGGGTCTCGGGGGAGCCTGGCTGACAGACCGCGTCCTGCGGCGGGTGCGGAGGCTGACGCAGGCGGCGGGCAACATCGGGGCGCGCGACTTATCCGAGCGGCTGCCGGTCACCGGCAGCGACGAGTTCTCCGAGCTTGCCGATACCTTCAATGGCCTGCTGGGGCGGCTCGAAACCGCTTTCGGGCGGCAGCAGCGGCTGATCGAGCAGCAGCGGCGCTTCACCGCCGACGCCTCGCACGAACTCAAGACGCCGCTGACGATCATCCAGGGCAACACAAGCCTCGCCCTGTCCGGCCACCCGGACCAGGCCGAATACGCGCAGGCGATGGGGGAGATCGGAATGGCGGCCGAGACCATGTCGCGCCTGGTGCGGGACCTGATCCTGCTGGCCCAGTCGGACAGCGGGCATTTGGGGCAGGGCCGGATTGAGCTGCTGCTGCGCGAGGTGCTGGAGCGGGCCGTTGCGCGCGTCCCACGCCCCACCGCCGCCGTTCTCCTGAGCCTCGAAGACGAGTCACTTTCCATACCGGGCAACGAGGAAGAACTGGTGCGCTTGTTTACGAACCTGCTGACGAACGCCGCCCGGCACACGCCCGCCGGGGGCAGAATCGCGCTGACCGCCCGGCGCGAAGACAGCCACGTCGTCGTCACGGTCGTGGACACCGGGGACGGCATCGCGCCCGAGCATTTGCCGCACCTGGGCGAGCGCTTCTACCGCGTGGACAGCGCCCGCGCCCGGCTGGACGGTGGGACGGGGCTGGGGCTGTCCATCGCGCGCAGCATCGTGGAGGCGCATGGGGGGACGATGGCGTTCGCGAGCGTTCTGGGTGAAGGCACGACGGTGACGGTGACGCTGCCGGGAGTGGAGTGAGGGGAAGTGGGCGGTTGAAACCGCGCCAACGAAGGCACAAAACCTGCCTCCGCAGGTTAATACGGAGTTTGGAGTCTGAGTCGCCGAAGGGTGACT
>JANOOM010000616.1:0-8628 GCA_031421335.1 Armatimonadota bacterium | reverse complement strand
GAACTGGCTGCCGCCGGATAGCCCCGTCTTGCAGATCTTCTCGACCGGCATCACGATCAATCTCGCCCTGACGTTCTTCAACCTGATCCCAATCCCGCCACTCGACGGCTCCAAAGTGCTGTCCGCTCTGCTGCCCATCTCGTCGGCCATTTCCTACGACAAGTTCATGGCGACTTTCGGCATGTTCTTCTTCGTCTTGATCGCCTTCACGCGTGCCGCCGCCTTCGTCATCGGCCCGCCGATTGCTTTCTTTTATAACCTTCTGGTGGGTGATTCATGAGCAAAAAGCGACTCCTCTCCGGGATGCAGCCGACCGGTGGCGGCCGGCTCCATTTGGGCAACCTCGAAGGCGCCCTGCGGCCCTGGGTGCAGCGGCAGGACGAATACGAGATGTTCTGCATGATCGCCGACTGGCACGCGCTTACCACCATCAGCGATGGGAATTATGACCTGGCCGCCGCTTCCAGGCAGACCACCCTGGACTACCTCGCGGGCGGCCTGGACCCGGATAAGTGCGCCATCTTCCGCCAGTCGGACGTCCCCGAGCACGCCGAGCTTCACCTGCTGCTGTCCATGGTGACGCCGGTGAGCTGGCTTGAGCGCGTCCCCACTTACAAAGAAAAGCGCGACTTGGTCAAAGAAAACGACACCCAGGTCAGCTACGGCCTCTTGGGCTACCCCGTCCTCCAGACCGCCGACATCATCCTCTACCGCGCCCATGCCGTCCCGGTCGGCAAGGACCAGGCCGCACACATCGAGATCTCGCGCGAGATCGCCCGCCGCTTCAATCACATCGTCGGGTCGGACGTGTTCCCCGAGCCGGAAGCGGTCATCAACAAGTTCACCGGCGAGATTCCAGGCATGGACGGGCGCAAGATGAGCAAGTCCTACGACAACGCCGTTTATATCGCCGACACGCCCAAGCAAACCGCGAAGAAGATCAACTCGGCCTTCACGACGCCCACCAAGATCCACATCGAGGACGCCGGCATCCCCGAGGGCTGCGTCGCCTGCCAGATCCGCCGCGTCTACGACCCGGCGGGCTATCAGACGCAGTGGGACGAGTGTCGGGCCGGAGCGCGTGGCTGCGGCCAGTCCAAAAAGGAAGTCGCCGAAATCATCAACGCGAGCCTCGCGCCGGTCCGCACCCGCCGCGCCGAACTCGAAGCCGACCCGGCCTTCGTGGACGCCGTCCTGCGGGTGGGGGCGGACCGGGCACGCGCCGCGGCCGACGAAACCCTGCAAATCGTGCGGAAGGCACTGAAAATACGTTCCTAATCAGCGCGCATTCGGGGTACAATGGGGGCGGTATCGAAAGGAAGATTTCTTTCCGCTGGCTCCACTTGTTGTGTCCGGCGGGAGCGCAGCCTGCGGCGCGGACGCGGGCGACCCTATGGACCCCCACTCACAACCTTACTTTATGCTCGCCCTGGCCCTGCTGCTGGTCGCGCTGAACGCCTTCTTCGTCGCCGCCGAGTTCGCCATGATCCGCGTCCGCCAGACGCGCATCGCCGAACTCGTTTCGGACGGGAACGTGCCGGCGCGTGCCGTGCAGTCGCTTCTGGCGCGGCTCGACACCTACCTTTCCGCCACGCAGCTCGGCGTGACGCTGGCTTCTCTCGCCCTGGGCGCGATTGGCGAGCCATCCGTCGCCCACATCCTGCGCGGCCTCTTCGACACCGCAGGAATCGGGCGCAACTCGGCCTCGGCCCATGTCGTTTCCATCGGCCTCGGCTTCGTGCTCATCACCTTTTTCCACATCATTTTCGGCGAGCTTCTGCCCAAATGGTGGGTCATCGCTCACACCGAGCGGACCGCCCTGGCCGTCTCCCAGCCCATGCGGCTGTTTTTGCTGCTCGGCTACCCCCTCATCATCATTTTAGAGAGCGCGGCCAAGGCCATCGCCAAACCCCTGCACATCCAGCCCGGCGACGGGCACGATCAGGCGCACTCCGAAGATGAGATCCTCGCCATCATGGCCCACTCGCACCAGCAAGGGGAGCTGCGCCCGTCGGAGATCGAGATCGCCGAAAACGTCTTCGACTTCGCCCACACTCAGGCGAAAGAGATCATGGTGCCGCGCGTGGATATGGTGTACCTCTCCACGACCTGGAGCCTCGCCCGCAATGTCGAGGTCTCGGTAGAAAGCGGCTTTACGCGCTACCCGCTCTGCGAGGGCGACCGCGACCACGTCATCGGCATGATCCACATCAAAGATCTGCTGGCGATTGCTGGCAAGCCCGACGCCGATATCCGCGCCATCAAGCGCGAGATCGTCGGCATCCCCGAAACCAAGGCCATTGACGAACTCTTGAAAGAGCTTCAAAAGAGCCACACCCACCAGGCTGTCGTCGTGGACGAGTACGGCGGCACGGCGGGCCTGGTCACTCTGGAAGACATCATCGAAGAGCTGATCGGCGAGATCCAGGACGAGCACGACCAGCCCCCACCCCTGATCCCGCTCGACGAGACCGGCCGGTCTTTCTCGGTCGCCGGCACGGTCGCCTTGGACGAGGTCTCAGAAACGCTGGGCATGCCGATCAACAACCCCGCCGACTACGACACCATCGGCGGCTACGCCCTCCACGAGCTGCGCCTGCCGCCCCGCCATGGCGCTTCCGCCCGGCTCGACGGCTTCGACGTCTCGGTCGCCGAGGTGACGGGCCGCCGCATCCGCCGCCTGCTCTTCACCCGCCACGAGCCGGAGCCGGTGCCGGAAAACGCCTGACCGAGAGCTGAAGTGATGCTGCGACACGACGACAACACAGAGTCTGCCGCCCAAGTCCGCGTCACCCCGCAGGAACTGGCCGCCGCCATCGCTCGCCTGGAAGCGCGCCAGGGTGAGAACGAGGGCACGATCCCTCTGGGGGATGCCGTGCAGGAACTCGGCCTGAACGCAACGCCCGAAGAACTCCTGCGTGAGATCGAGGCGGGCCGGGCGCGTCAGCATGAAAGCCTGCGCCGGACGCAACCGCTCCTTTCTAGTAAGCTAAGGCTTTTTGTCGTCTCTGCCCTCGCTTCTGTCTTGTTCGGCATCATGGTCGGTTTCTTTCACTCGCCCAGTTCCTCCCGCACCGTTGGCACCATCCCTGTCTCCCCCGCCGCGCCCCAGGCCGCGCCCATCGGCATCCCCGATCGCCTTCTCGTCCGCCAGCACGACGGCAAGATGGTGCTGCTCTCGGAAGTGTCGGACGGTCAGCCGGTCTTTTGCGAGCTGGCGGCAACCGAAACCGGGGCGAAACTTGCCGACTTCGCCCCGTCTGCTTCCCACTGGACAATCATCAAGCACCGCGGCAAGGTGTATGTGCGCGGCTGGATCGGCGACATGTCCGAGGCCGCGCTCCGCTCCACGGTTGTGACCGTCCATACCCTGGCCCATTACGTCACCTCGGGGATACGCCCGGTTCCCGTGACACTGCCCCTCGACGGCTTCCAGTCGCCTCCAGGCCTGACCAGCGACAACATGATCAGCGCTACCCACGTCACCCCGGATGAGCACCTGAAAGAAAAGTGGTGACTTTTTTTCACTCTTGCTTGTTGTGGTCTGCCGCGCTATAATAGCATCATGCGCTTGTACGACGAGCCACCCCCCAGCAGCGCCGCCCTGTCCCCCGGAAGCCGCGTGCCAACGGCGGCGCTGACACACGCCCTGGCCGAGATCGAGGCGCGTCGGGCGCGTCAAGCCTTCGAGCAGGCCGGCACGGTGACGCTCGCCGAGGCCCTGTCGGAGTCGGGCGTCGAGGCGACTCCGGAAGAATTGGCGGAGGAAGTCGAGCGGGCGCGCGAGGCCGACGCGGCGCAGGCCGCGAAACAGAAGCGCCGCCGCCGCCTGCGCCTCATCCTGCGGGCGGAACTGGTCTCTGCCTTCCTCTGCGCCCTGACGCTCTTGTGCCTGTCACGCACCGGCCACGGCCCCCAACAACTGGCGCAGAGCCAGGGCGAGCGGGTGCAGGACATCCTGGCACTCACGGAAGGTCCCGCTCCCAGGTATACTCTTTCCG
The DNA here is from genome assembly GCA_031421335.1 of Armatimonadota bacterium. Classification (GTDB taxonomy): domain Bacteria; phylum Armatimonadota; class Armatimonadia; order Armatimonadales; family Capsulimonadaceae; genus JANXMY01. The sequence goes on along the minus strand of JANOOM010000616.1, from coordinate 4,627 downwards.
TTGTCCCAGCCCCGTTCTATCAGATGTCCAGCGGGCCGACATATCCGCTTACCATGCTGCCGGACGGATGCAACATCCACTGCGGGGGCGGTCTTGACCTCGAGCGGGACTATTTTGAGCTTCGCTCGGTGGAACAGTACCCCGGCCCCGGAGATGTCTGGGTATTCTACAACGGCCTCTGCTATCGCCGGGGATGGGTACGCACGTCTGATGTCCCAAACGTGCTTCACGGCCGACCCTTCCAATACTACCCGGAGCCGGTTGATGACCCACAAGACCATCACGCTGGGCTGACGCCCCTGACGCTATCTGATCGGAGCATCGCGGAAGCGAGTCATGAGCTGACACAAGCGCGTGATACGAGCTATAACCTCTTCGCGTTTAAAGCGGGCGTCCCGGTGCAGCTCGACGAACACGCCTGGGAACGGTACTGACTGCGGCCCGGCCGCTCTCCCCATACACCATGCTGAACGAGAACACAACCGAGACGACCGCCCTGCCCGCCGCCCAGATCCGGGTGCGGCGTGAGGAGTTCGCCCGCGCCATCTCCGCACTGGAAGCGCGCCGCCAGGAAGAAGCGAGATACCTGGAAGGAACGGTCGCCGTCGAGGACACCCTGCGCGAGTTGCAGGTGGACGTCTCCACCGAGGAGGTCATGCAGCAGATCGAGGCGCAGCGCGCCGGCTACGCGGCGGACGAAGAGCCGCGCCGCGTCTTGGACCCGGATAAGGTCACGGACTTCAAGCTGGTCAGCAGTATTATCCTAGTGCCGCTGCTCGCCGTCTTCCTATGGGTCACGCTGTACCACGCAGTTTCCACACCCTACCCCCTCGTCTCCGCGCCCTCTGTCAGCCCGCCAGCCAGCACCCGCATAGCGCCCTCGTGGATGCCGCCTCCGATGATGCCGCTGGACGCCACGCAATGGGAAGCGGGCGAAAGCGGCTTCAATGCCAGCTCAGTCCTGAAGCCGCTGTCACAGGTGCCTGACAACCAGCCGGTCCACTGCAACAGCGGCAGCCTGGGAATGCTTCTGGGCACCTATGTGCGTCAGCGGCTCGACCGGCCCTATGACCGTTCGCATCCCCTGGGGACGCGCGACCCGGCGGTACTTGCCCGGTCGGATCAACTGTTCGACGTCCGCGCCACTTCGCGCAAGCCCTGGATACTCATCAAGCACGACGGCCGCCTCTATCTGCGCGCCTGGGTCGCGGCGAAGTTCACCCAGGCACAGGCGGAAACATCCATCGTCACGCTCCACAGCTCGCCCCGGTCGTTCGACCCCGGCGTCCATCCGGTCCAGATCACTTTGCCGCTCTCGTTCCGCGCCAACGTCAGCCCGTTCGGGTCATCTCAGTTCGAGCGTTCCGCCGTGCCGACCCTCAGCGTCAACCAAGTCAGCCTCGACCAGCACGCCTGGGAGAAATAGTGATCATGCTGCGACAACAAACAGAAGAAACCGCCTCACCGCTCGCCGAGCAGGAGCGCGTCACACCGGAAGAACTCTCCCGAGCGCTGGCCTCCATCGAGACGTGCCGGCAGGCGGAAGCCGCCCGCCTCGCCGGGACCATCCCGATCAATCAGGCCGTGTCTGAACTGCACCTGGACTCGACCTCGGACGAGATCTGGGCCGAAGTGCAGGCACAGCGGGCCAAAGCGGTCGCCGCGCAGCGTGAGCAGAAGCAGCAGGAACAAACCGCCCAGGAGGCACGGGAGGAAAGGCGGGCGGCGAGGTGGGCGGCCCGGCAGGAACAATCGGTACGACTACGGCCCGTCGCGCCGCGCACGAGAGGGCGCCGGGGGTGGACGCGGCTGCTCGTGCCCGCGGTCGTCGTCTGGGTGCTGGTGCAGAACGGCGTCATCCCCCGCTTCTGGCACCACGCCGCCCCCGTTGCCGCCCCGATCTTGCAGCCACTCGCCCAGGTGCCCGACGGCAAGGAAGTCTACGCCGACGACTCCGCTTTGGTCCAAGTGTCCGAAGGCAAGCCGGAAGCACAAATCAACGTCAGCGCGAACGCGAGCGGCAACCGCTGGGCGATGGTGAAGATCGGCGCCCACGTCTATCTGCGCGGCTACACCGCGAGCGCCCCTTCGCTCCAGCCGCTCAGGGGCAAGCCACTGAACGTCTACAACGATGACAACGCCGGTGAATTGCAGGGGGAGCGCACGACCAGCATCACCCTGCGCGTGGACAAAGTCCCCTTGCAGAAGTCCGGCGGCGATGACGGCTTTTCGGAAGTCACCGTCCCGAACTTTCAGCCTGACTCGCTGACCACGCTCAGTCCCTGGCACTGACACATCCATGCTGAAACACGAAGACAACCCGGATATCCTCTCACAGCCCGCCGCCCAAGTCCGCGTCACGCCGGAAGAACTGGCGACCGCCGTGTCTCGGATCGAGGCCCGCAAAGACACCGACCAGCGGCGCGCGGACGGCACGATTCCCATCGGGGAAGCCGTACAACAGCTTGGGCTTGCAGTGACGCCGGAGGAAGTGCTTGCCGAAGTTCAGGCGGCCCGCGCGCAGCAGGCGATGCGGAAGAAAAGTCCCTCACCGCGTCGGCGTCTCGCACTGATGCTAGGTGTCGGCATAGGAATGGTGGGCCTTGTCGGGTGGTGGAGCATTCCCCCTGCCAATCAGGGTCAGGCTCCGCCTGTCGCCACTCTGACCGTGCCGCAGGCAGCGCCCAAGCACATCTTGCTCGACCCGAACCTGCTGGTCGGGGACAGAACCGGCGAACTCGTCATGCTCTCCGAGGTCGGAGATGACCAGCCGGTGCGCTGCCGCTACTTTGGTGGCTTTTTCCTACAGTTCAGCTCGGAGAACAACTCTGAGCTATGGGAGCTGGTCAAGCATGACGGCAAAGTCTATGTCCGGGGGCGGATACTGAAGATGTCGCCCAAAGTCTTCTCGTCCGAGGGCGCGGACGTCACCACGGTTGACAACGACCCAGCGTTCTCGGTGCCTCTCACGCTGCCCCTCAAGGGCTTTGATGTCGTGCCGGGTGTCGGCAACTACATCGAGTTTCACGCCGTGAACATTCACTTAGACAAGCACGCTTACGAAAAATGGAAACCATGACAGAGAACGTGATAGTGATCGGAGGCGGCGCGGCGGGGATGCTGGCCGCCCGGCGGGCGGCGGAGTGCGGGGCGAAAGTCACGCTGCTGGAAAAGAACGACCGGCTTGGGATGAAGATCTTGATCTCCGGCGGGGGCAAGTGCAACCTCACCCACGACGGGCCGATGGAGGACGTGCGGGCAAAGTTCCGGGCTGGCGAGGCCCGGTTCCTGAAGCCGTCGTTCTACCGATTCACCAACCGGGATTTTCTTGCCATCCTGCACGACCGGGGCATGGAAACCTACGTCCGGCCCGACGGGCGCGTCTTCCCCGTCGAGCCGGCGAACGCCAAGGACGTCGCCGCCCTGCTGACGGGGTACGTCGAGGAAAGCGGCGTTGCGATCCGCTACGGCGCTTCCGTGACGGGTCTGGTGGCCGAAGAAGGCCGGATGCGGGCCGTGCAGGTGGGGGCCGAGACGCTGCCCGCCTCGCGCGTCGTCGTCTCGACTGGCGGCTCGTCCTACCCCGCCACGGGTACGACTGGCGACGGCTGGCCCTGGCTGACGGCACTGGGGCATTCGGTCGTGCCGCTGCGGGCGGCCCTCGCCCCGCTGTATCTCGCCGAAGCCGCGCCGCAGTGGTCCGGGGTGGCCCTGCGCGACACCGTGCTGCGGGCGCGCCCCGGCGGGGGCGGCAAGGAGTTCATGCGCTGGCAGGGCGACCTATTGTTTACCCACAAGGGCCTCTCCGGCCCGACCGCCCTGGGCGTCTCGCGCGAGGTGGCCGAGCGCGAGTCGGCGAGCGCCGTGGAAGCCGACCTCGCGCCCAGCCTGACCTGGGAAGAACTCCAAGCCGATCTGCGAAAGCAGGCGAAGGACAACCCGCGCAAGACGGTCGGCGCCCTCGCCGCCCCGTTCGTCCCCGCCCGCCTCTTAGAGCCGCTGCTGGCCGCCGCCGACGTGTCCGCCGAGACGCGCGGGGCGTACCTGACAGCCAAGGCTCTGAACAAGCTGGTTTCCACCTTGAAAGCCTGGCCCCTCGGCACCGTCCGCCACGTCCCTCTGGAGCGCGGCGAGGTCGTCGCCGGCGGTATCGCACTGGACGAGGTGGACTCCTCGACGATGCGTTCCAAGCGCATCGGCGGCTTGTTCCTGTGCGGCGAGGTCCTGGACATCGCCGGCCCCGTCGGCGGCTACAACCTGCAGGCCGCGTGGAGTACGGGCTGGGTCGCGGGCGAGGCGGCGGCACGGGGATGACGGGCGGTGCTGTTTGTTCGCTGGGAGAGTCGCGGGACCGGCCTTGAAAGGCCGGTTCTGAGGATGCTCACCCGCTGCGCCGCCTCTTGACTTCCCACTCTTTTCCCTGCTATACTCACCCTTCAAAACTAAATCGTGCCCCAACCCTCGGTGTGTCGCGGTCAACGCGCGCTTAAATGGGAAAGATCGGTGCGCCACTCCTCAAACGGTGGCTATTCCGGCGCTGTCCCGCAACTGTGATACGGCTCCGTCCTTCGGGACGCTGCCGTTCAGCCAGAATGCCAGCCGAAGGTGTCCGGAAGACAGGAGTCTT
>JANOOM010000615.1:0-8860 GCA_031421335.1 Armatimonadota bacterium | reverse complement strand
GTCCTCGCGCCGCTGCTCGAAACCAGCGTCCTGCGGCCCCTCGCCACCGTCACCGTCAAAGGGGAAGCCTACCCGCTCTCCATTGACCGGCACGAGGTAGGCCGGGGTGGGGCGGTCCTTCTGGGCGGGGAGCGCAAGCTGGGAGCGGACGGCGGGACACTCGCTTGGGAGATGCGCTGGACGCCCCAGCCCGCCGACGAGGGGGCCTTCCGGGTGGAAATGCGCCTGCGGGCCACCCCGCGCCGGGTCGGTGCGCTGCGGATCGAGTTGGCCGCGCCGCTGTACAAGCCCGAAGTATGGGCGCTGCCGCCCGGCATGGGCGCACAGGGGCAGAGCGCGTGGTCGGCCTACAGTGGGCACGCGGTCGGCCTGATGGCCGAAGAGGGCGAAGCGTCCTGGACCGAGGCAGGCGGGTGGACATTAGACTTGCCCTTTTTCCCCTTCGGCGGCGGCAAGCTGGTTTCTTTCGGCCTACGCTTTGGCCCGGCCAAGACGGCCGGGGACGCCCGCACCGCCCTGGTGACACAGTTCGCGGGCTGGGCGGGGCCGGCACTACACCCGCTGGGATGCGTGCCGCACCTCGACCCATCCGCCGCCATCGCGCGGCTCGCCGCCCCCGAGGCCCACGACATGCAGGGAATGGAGCGGCTCTACCTCAAGCCACCGGTCGCGGGCGAGGAGGGCAGCCACTATGCGGGCTTTCCGCACGAGCCGGCCGGGGCACTCAAGGCGCTCTGGGACTGGAACCGGCTGCACGAAACGGAGGGCATCCCGCGCCTGGTCCGCTTCGGGGCGCGCGGCCTGTGCGCCGACTTCCAGGTGATGGGCCGGGGGGACGATCCGGAGCCGAACAAGGGCGCGTTCTGGGACAAGATGACGGCGGGGGTCGGGACGGACTACGCGGACGGGCCGACGCATGGCCTGCTGTCCAACGCCCGCCTGGCCCGGTCGCTCTTTCTGCTGCATGGGGAGACGCGCGAGCCGCTGCTGCGCCAGTCCGCCCTGAACATCTGCCAGTGGCTTTTGCTGAAGCAGGACGAGGCGGGCTTCTATGGCGGCGCGCGCTTCCACGCGACACGTGGGATGGCGGGCGACGGCCGCGTTTTACCCCAGCCCTGCGCCCTGGACGGGGCCGAGGCCATCCGCGCCTTCGTGCTGGCCTACCGGGCGACGCGGGTGGACGTCTGGATCAAGGCGGCCTGGAAGGCGGCCGAGTTTCTGCTGGCAGGCCGCCTGCGCGAGTTCGATGCTCAGTCGCCCACCGCCGTCGCCGGGGTCGTCCTGTCCCTGCTCGCCCTGGATGCCGAGGCCCCCAACCCGCGCCTGCGCGCCGCTCTTTCCGAGTGGGGGGCCTGGCTGCGCGCCCTGCCGCTGACGCCGGGCCTGCCCTCCCTCAGCGCCGACGGCCTGCACGCCGGGCATTACGACTGCGCCCAAGCCGCCTTCGGCTGCTACGGGCTAACCCGCGACGTGTCTTATCTGCGCTACGCCTTCGCCGCCCTGGACGGGGTGCCGGCAGCGTCGCGGGCTGCGAACTGGCGGTCCGCCGCCGCCCATCAGTCGGCCTTGTTGTCTTTGGCCGGGCTGGCGCCCGACTCGAAGATAGACTTCGACGCTCCTTCCGTCTCTCTGGGCTGGCGCGTCTTCGCCCCCGACCCCGCCGCCGCGCCCTTCCTGCGCGTCCTCCCGGCGGGCGGCGCGGCGCCGGGCGAGCGCTGGGCGGACTGGCTGCCCCTGGTCTGCCGCGCGACCGACCAGCTCCTGCTGCTGGTATTGGCCCCGCCCGCCGTCGAGGCCGTGTCGGTCTGGAAGAACAACAAGCGCCCCCTGCTGCGCGACCTGCGGACGGGCCTTTTGGATAGCGACGCGCCGCTCGGGCTGGTCGGCAAAGAAGGCTGGGGGCGCGTCGGCCTGTTCACCGTGGACCCGTGAGGGTCATTCGGGCCGGGTGTGATGTAGGGGCGCGACTCATCGCGCCCTCTTTCCCTTCCGCCTTCTTCACTGGGATGCGCGCCGCTTCTCCTCCTCGGCTTCCATCCGCAGCAAGTCTTGGTGCGTCTCGCCGTAGCGCAGGGCTTCCGCCGCCGCCGCCACCGGCAGGTCCCAGTTGTCGACGATCTCCTCGACCGTGCCGCCATTGACGCGCCAGTCCGTCCAAACGACCGAGGCGGGCAGTTTGCGCCCCTTCACCCAGAGCTGCCGCCGCCAGACGTGGGGCCGCTCCGTTAGGAACTGCCAGCCCGTCTCCGCTGCCGGCTCCAGTTCCGGGATGACCAACCGCTCCACCCGTCCCAAGGTGTCATGGACATAAAGCCGCCCGCAGGATGGCGTCCTTGGCGCTCGGCGCGTCCAGCGTTTCCCGGAGAGGGGCGAGTTCCATCTCCTGCTTCGGGGTGATGTTGAAGTTCTGCCTTTTCGTCTCAGCCAATAAATGCCCCTTCGCCGTGTTGGGGATGAGTATGCCATACTCACCGGCGGGATGCAAATGACAAACGCCCCGGCCTTGGGAAAGGCCGGGGCGTCCTCATGTCTCCCTCTTCAGTCCCTCAGCTTCAGCAGGGCGAACGCCAGAGCGCCCAGGGCGGTCACCAGGGCGGTGGTCGCGAGCACGTTGAGCGCCGTCAGGCTCTTGGCCTCGGCGTCCGCCTTCACCGCCGGGATGGCGATGACCCCTTCAGCACTGGCCGGATAGGCGACGATCTCCAGATGGAACGTGGCGCCGGGGGCGAGCGGCAGCGTGTGAAGCACGACCTGGGCGGTCGTCACCCCCGGCGGGAATGTGATCGTGCTGTGGGTGCTGATTTCCACCTGTGAGAACAGCGCGGAGTAGTTCAGGGAACCGTTGACGACGTAGAGAAGCGCGAGGCTCACGGTCTCCGTCAGGTGCAGACTTGGGGCGAGTTTGATGGTGAAGGTCACGGGAACCACGACGCCCTTGTGGCCGCGGACGACGTCAGCGGACGGGGGGCCGACTACGATGACTGTATCAACGATCGGCCAGTGGACGGAATCAGGTTGCGGCTGATCGGGGAGTGTCTCGGGAGTAGGTGTTGTGACGGAAGGCTGCAAATCGGGCATGATACTCTCCTGTGGAAGTCTTTACTACGAGCGGTGTGTTTCCATGACTTGCGATGAGCTTGCCGATGCCGAAGTTATAGAAGCTCATTGACGAGCACCTTCGGTTTGACTCCTTCCCCCTGCCTCCATGCGGTCAAAAACTTTCTTTCGCCCAACTCCGCCCGGACAATGGCGACATTTTCCTCGAAGGAGGATTGATCGCGTGGCGCGAGTGAAAAGCCTGCCGCATTGAGGATGCCAGCAGCGGCTCCAAACAACTTGGCTGCCTGTTCATACTGACCGAGGGGCCATGCAGTATACCCGAACGTCATCAGAATCGAGGCGATACACTCCTTCTCCCCCAACCGTTCGGCGAGTTGTAGACCTTCAAGCAAGTGAGCGCGAGCCGAAGCATAGTCGCCCTGATTGCAGGCCAGCTCACCCAGATTCGACAGCACCGCTGTCAGAGGGCCTAAGTCTTGACGCCTGCGAAAGATTTCAAGGCTTTCTTCATAAAGGGAGCGTGCCTCAGCATATTCCTGCTGATGATTTGCCACGATGCCGGTGTTCATTAGCATAACCGCCATACGCTCCTCATCCGCTTGAGCGCGAAGAATGATAAGGCCCTGCCCGTAATAGTCACGCGCGCTCTCCCAATCGCTTCGGGAAGAAGCTATGTTTCCCAAGCTATTGAGTGCCAGAGCAATCCTGAAATCGTCCTTCAGGTTTCTATAAATGCCCAGGCACTCCTTGTGGCGTGCGATCGCGGTCATGTAGTCGCCTTGTGCTTCCATGATGATGCCGATCCGGCTCAACACTCTGGCGCGCAACACTGTATCTTCCCCGTCGCTCCTAGAAAGCGCCCGCCCCAGAAAATGCCGGCCTTCGCTGAAGTAGCCGCGCATCCACCAGAACTTCCACATGGCCCCGGACAGGCGCAGTCCGACCTCGGCATTGCCCTCAGAATCGTGGCTATGGACGAGAGCCGCGCGCAGGTTGTCGTGGTCGCGCTCCAACTGGTCCAGCCATGCCGCCTGCTCCGGGCCGGAGAGCTTCGCCTCGGCCTCCTCCGCGAAGGCCAGGAACCAGGCGGCATGACGCGCGGCGACGGCGTCGGTCTCTTCGGTCTCCGTCAGCCGCTCGCAGGCATATGAGCGCAGGTTCTCCAGCAGCCGGTAGCGCACACGCCCCGCGTCCGGCGGCTCCACCAGCACCAGAGACTTCGCCACCAGACGCGAGAGCAGGTCCAAGACCTCCCACTCTGCCACCTCGCCGCCCAAACACACCGACTCGGCCGCTTCTAATGCCCAGCCCCCCGCAAAGACCGACAACCGCCGCAAAAGCGTCTTCTCCGGGCCGGGCAGCAGGTCGTAGCTCCAGTCAATCAGGGCGCGCAGCGTCTGCTGGCGCGGCAGAGCCGTCCGGCTGCCCCCCGACAGCAGGCGGAAGCGGTCGTCGAGACGGGCGGCGATCTGCTCGGGGGTCAAGACGCGCACGCGGGCGGCGGCAAGTTCCAAGGCCAGGGGGATGCCGTCGAGCCGGGCGCAGACCAGGGCGACGGCGGGCGCGTTGCCGGCGCTCAGGCGGAAGGTGGGCAGGGCCGTCGTCGCCCGCTCCACGAACAAGCGCACCGAATCGCAGCCGGCCAGTGTCTCGGGCGTCGCGGCTTGCGCGCCCCCGTGCGGGCCGACCGGCGGCAGGGCGAGGGAAGAAACGGGGAGGACGACCTCGCCCCCGATCTCCAGCGCCTCGCGGCTCGTCGCCAGCAGATGCAGGCCGGGGCAGGCCCGCAGCAGCGTCTCAGCCAGGCGCGCGCAGGCATCAATCAGGTGCTCGCAGTTATCCCACACCAGCAGCAGCGACTTGGGCCGCAGCGCGTCGGCAAGGGTCTCCATCAGGGCGCGTGCCCCCCCCTCTTCGCCGACGCCCAGCACGGCGGCTACAGTCTGGGTCAGCAGGGCCGGATCGGAAAGCGGGGCGAGGTCCACCAGCCAGACGCCGTCGGGGTAATCTTCCACGGCTTCGGCGGCGGCCTGAAGGGCCAGCCGCGTCTTGCCCGCCCCGCCCGTCCCGGTCAGCGTCAGCAGGCGCGTCTCGGCCAGCAGGCGCCGCGCCTCGCTCATTTCCCCATCGCGCCCGATGAACGACGAGAGCTGCGACGGCAGGTTGTGGGTGAAGGCTTCCAGGGAGCGCAGCGGCGGAAAGTCTTGGGGCAGGGCGGGGTGGACGAGCTGGAAGACTTCCTGCGGCTGGGCCAGGTCCTTGAACCGGTGCCGACCCAAAGACCGCAGGGAAATGTCCGGGCCGAGCTGCCCGGCGGCGAGGGCGGCGAGTGGTTCAGAGACCAATGTCTGACCGCCGTGTGCGGCGGCCAGGAGGCGGGCGACGCGGCCCAGAGGGGCGCCAAAGAAGTCGCCCGCGCGCTCCTCGGCCTCGCCCGCGTGCAGGGCCATCCGCACGCGCAGGGCCGCGCTGCCAGGCAGCGGCCACTGTTCGGCGTGCAGGGCGGACTGGGCGGCAAGAGCGGCAGCCAGCGCAGCGTGGGCACTCGCGAAGGCGGCATGGAAGGCGTCGCCGGCCGTCTTGAAGACGCGCCCGTTTTGCTTCTCGATGCTGGCCCGCAGCAGGGCGTCATGGCGGGCCAGGGCCACCCGCATGGCGTCGGGGTGCTCCTCCCACAGCCGCGTGCTGCCCTGTACGTCGGTGAACAAGAACGTGAAGGTCCGGGGGGGCAGATCGCCTTGCGAATTGTCGTGCAGGGCAGGCATGTCTGCCCCCTATTCTACCCTATGCGGGGTGGCTATGAGGGCACCGGCCTTGGAAAGGCCGGTGCCGGGCGGCGCCAGACAGAAGAGCGGGGACCGGCGAAAAAGGGCGCGATGGGTCGCGCCCCTACTTCGGCAGCGGCGGCAGGCCCGCCCGGCGCGTGGCCCACTCGAACACCCACGGCCACTCGCCGTAGCCGTAATAGGGGGAAATGTGGCCGCCGCCGGGCAGCTTCTGAATGTCCACGCCCAGCCCGGCAGCGTAGGCCGAAGACTGATCGAAGGTCGCATAATCGTCGGTGTCCGAGGCGACGAGGACCGTCTCGCGGGCCACGGCAGCGATGCCGTCTTTAGACAGCGGCGGCGGGAAGAAGTCGGCGGCGCCGGGCGGGGCGTCGAGCGGGGGGATCTCGCGGATAACGTAGGGCGGGGCGACCAGCAGGACACGGTCGGCTTTGGGGCCGGGGTGAGGCTCGGGCGAGTCCTCGGCCATGGCCGCATGGTGCATCCAGTTGATCGCGCCCAGCGAGTGGGCCAGGACGGTCAGCGTCGCGTCACCGGGGACCGCTTCGAGGGCGGCGTGCAAGGCTCCCATCCAGGCGCCCGGCTCGGGGTTCATCGGATCGGGCATCTTGGGGGCGCGGACGTCCGCCCCAGCCTCGATGAGCTTGACGGCGAGGTGTTCCTGCCAGTGTTCGGGCTTGTTGCCGCCCCAGCCGTGCAGAATGAGAAAAACTTCAGACATTGTGTGATGCTCCTATCGGTGTGAATATTCAGGCCGCCCCTCAGATCACCGTGACGCCCTCCGCCGCCGTCCGCTCGGCGAACAGCGCGCTGAGGCGGCCCGTCAGTGGCCCCGCCTCCCCCGACCCGATGGGCCGGCCGTCCAGCCAGGTCACGGCGGCGAGTTCGCCCATCGTGCCGGTGCAGAACATCTCGTCGGCCCGGTAGAACTCCGCGAGTGACAGGTCGGCTTCGGCGTTGGGGATGCCCTCGCCAGCGCAGAGTTCGAGCACCGTGGCCCGCGTGATCCCCTCCGGGCAGGCAACGGCGCGCGGCGTCAGGACGCGGCCCTTATGCACCAGGAAGACGTGCGTGGCGTTCGTCTCGGCGACAAAGCCGCGCGCGTCCAGCATCAAGGCGTCGTCCGCCCCGGCGTGGTTGGCCTCGATCTTCGCTAGAATGGACGTCAGCAGGTTGTTGTGGTGGATCTTCGGGTCGAGCGAGTCCGGCCCGGACCGGCGGACGCTGCTGGTGACAAGCGACAGCCCGGTCTTGTCATAGACGGGCGGCTTGTGCTCGGCCAGCACGATCAGAGTCGGTCCCGCCGTGTTCAAGCGCGGGTCCATACCGGACGTCGTCTTGACGCCCCGCGTCAAAGTGAGCCGGATGTGGACGCCGTCGGTCATGCCGTTCGCGGCCAGCGTCTTGCGGACCTCTTCAATGATCTGCTCGCGGGCGGGAATCTCCTGGAAGGCCAGGGCGAGGGCCGAGTCGCGCAGCCGGTCCAGATGCTCGTACAGCTTGAAGATGCGGCCCCGATAAAGGCGCAGGCCCTCCCAGACGGCGTCGCCCCCCTGCACGACGGAGTCGAAGGGGCTGACGCCCGCCGCGTCCCGGTGGACGAGGCGCCCGTTGATGTTGACGATCAAGTCCCGGTTCTTCTCGTTAAACTGCTGCTTCATTGGGTCTTTGTTTCTCCCGCCGGCGGCTGGATGCGGAACGGATACAACCGCTCGTAAGCGGCTTGGCACTCGGCATAGATCGGGCGCAGGCGGTCCGGCACGGCGTCAAGCTTGGCGTGGTAGGGGCGGAAGCCCGTTGAGGTCGCAACCTCGGGATACCAGTGGGGCGCCCACACGCCGTCGGTCGCCCGCAGGCCGGGCGCCCAGGAGAGCATGGCACCGGGCAGGAATTCCACCCCCAGCCTCTCGCAGAGCCGCCCCAGCACGGACGCCGGGTGGTCCAGCACGTCCCGCGCGTCCAGCACGGGCGGGGCGGTGCCGGTCCGTTGGCACACCCAGTCGAAGATCTCGGCCTGCTGCGTGAACCCCAGATCTTCGATGGCCGGGTCGTGGTTCTTCTTGATGTATGACGTAATGACTTCGCCCGGCTCGCGGATAAGAAAGCAGTGCGTCAGCCCGCCCAGCCACTCCCGGCCCATGTCCGGCAGCAGGTGGTGGGTCATGTGCTTCTGGTAGAAGACGTTTTTGCCCTCGGGGACCGGCCCAGTCAGCCAGTCCGCCACTTTCCGCCAGTCGGTCTCCCCCGCTGCGATGATGGCGTCGGCGCCGGGGTGGTCGCGGCCCGTCGCCTGGAGGTAGGCGGCGTACAGCGGCTCGTCGCAGACGAACGTGTCGGGCCGGCCGCCCCAGGCGCGCATCATCGCGGTAGAAATGTTGCGCGGGCCGGACCACATGGCGAGTCGGAGGGCGGGCGTCTCTTTTCTATCCTTCAAGTGCGTCCTCCATTAGCTCGGAGAAAATGTCATGGATCTGTTCGTCGCCGTTCTCGTAAATCGGCGACCAGGGATTCACGCGCACGGCGGTCTTTGGCTTGTTCTGGTCTTGGTCTTCATCGCTGTCATACGTCTGCAAGTACACGGCGAAGTCGGAAGGCTGCTCCATGGGCGGAACCGGCGATGTGCCGTCCAGAATGTTGAGCAGATGGAATAGGCAGAGGTCAAGAGAATACCCGACAACTCCCTGCACCTCCTCTTGATCGGAGGTTTGCAGCGATTGAAACCAGTGGAAGCGTCGGAGCATATCCGCCGGAGGTCGGCCACCGGGTGGTGTGTCCCGAAGGAAGGCCATGACTTCCGGGACCATCCCCTTAGAGCACTGCTTCAGCAGCATTTGTGCGAAGAGCCTGCCATCTTCGTGTTGGGGTAAGGATTCTTGTTCTACGATGGCGTCCTCCGCGGTGGGTGAGCGCCGGGGGTGTGGAAACCCCCGGCAGGGAAACGTCCTTCGGACGGGGAAGGGCGAGCGGACAAAAACTCTTCACCCGAAGGGTGACTCTCTGCCGGGGGTTTCCAC
>JANOOM010000614.1:0-2215 GCA_031421335.1 Armatimonadota bacterium | reverse complement strand
TGCAGCACGGCGACGGCTTGCGGCGCCAGGCGGGGCGCGGTCATGACGACGTTCATGGCAATGGTCCTTGGGCGGTTGTCCGCAGGCGGCCGCGGGCCGGGCTGGCCCCCTCACCCGGTCCTTCCCTTGGGGGAGAGGCGGAAGCGGCTTAGCCTTGGCGCTCGTAATGCTTCAGATATTTGTCGGTGACGGTGTCGGTCTTGACGATGATGGCGACGTCGGTGGTGTTGAACTGGCGGTCCACCACGGCGCCGTCGCCGATGAAGCCGCCAAGGCGCAGGTAACCCTTGATGAGCGGCGGCAGGAGAAGGTTGGCCCGGCGCGGGTCGATCAGTTCCACGTCCAGCCGGCGCATGTCCACGTAGCGTTCGGGCCGGGCGCGCGGGCGCAAGGCCGGGGGTGCCAGGTGATGCTCATAGAGATAGGTCAGCTCGACCGCGAGGGCGTCCGGGTCGGTGCCGGCCAGGCTGGCGCAGCCGAACATCAGGTCGATGCCGTGGTGGGCGACGTAGGTGGCGATGCCGCGCCACAGCAGCTGCATGACGGCCCGGCCGCGATAGCCGGCATCCACGCAGGACCGGCCAAGCTCCAGGATACGGCCCGGGAAGTGCAGGATGGTGTCGATGTCGTATTCGTCGGCGGAGTAGAAGCGGCCGATGCGGTCGGCGGCCTCTTGCCGGATCATTCGGTAGGTGCCGACCACACCCTCCGGCCCGGACCCAAGCTCGTGATCGATGACCAGCAAGTGGTCGGCGACGGCATCGAAGGCGTCGCGGTCGCGCCGGGCGGCGGCGGAGGCGGCGTCGGGCACGGCGCCCATCTCATCAAAGAAGATGCGGTAGCGGAGCGCCAGGGCGGCGTCGATCTCGTCCGGGGTGGCGGCGATCCGGACCCCAAGGTTCCCGGCCCGCAGTTCGGGCATACCCGGCTTTATGCCATCCGCCATGGCCGCCTGCACCTCAGGACGCCACTGCCGGTGGTGCCGGGGCATCCGTATCCCGGTCGGCGCGGCGCGGCCGGGCCTCGGGCACGGCGATCCTGCGGCCGAACAGCTCCAAGCGGTGGGAGACCAGGTCGAAGCCAAGGCGGGCGGCGATGGCGCGGATCAGGCGTTCATGCTCGGCGTCACCGAACTCGATGACCCGGCCCGTCTCCACGTCGATCAGGTGATGGTGCTGGCCGTGCTCCGTCGGCTCGTAACGGGCGCGGCCGCCGCCAAAATCGCGGCGTTCGAGGATGCCGCGTTCCTCGAACAGACGGACGGTGCGATAGACGGTGGCGATGCTGATGCGTCCATCGAGCTGCATGGCGCGGCGGTAAAGTTCCTCGACATCGGGATGGTCGGCGGAGTCGGACAGCACGCGCGCGATGACCCGGCGTTGGCCGGTCATCTTTAGGCCCCGTTCGACGCACAAGCGTTCGATGCGCGATTCCATGGAATCCCTTTGGGCAGCGGTCGGCGTCGCGGACACGCCGTCGGGGTTAGCCGATGTGGCCGCCCCATGTCGAATCAGAGTGGGGCCAAATCGGGACGGGCCAAATTGGGGCGGGCCAAATCGGGACGGGGCCGCCGCGCCGTCGGCTCCTACCGGCCGCGCGGCTTGGTGCCGAGGCCGATCTTCTTGGCGAGCGAGGAGCGGTGCCGGGCATAGTTTGGCGCAACCATCGGGTAGTCGGGCGGAAGCTGCCACTTCTCGCGATACTGCTCGGGGGTCATGTTGTATGAGGTCTTGAGGTGGCGCTTGAGCATCTTGAGTTTCTTGCCGTCCTCGAGGCAGATGATGTGGTCGGGGAACACCGACTTCTTGATCGGCACCGCCGGCTGCTGCTTGTCGGGGACGACCTGCTCCTTGCCGACCCCAGCTAGGGTCCGGTAAACCTCCTGGATCAGGTTCGGCAGGGCGTCCGGGGCAACTGAGTTGTTCGAGACGTGGGCCGACACGATCTGCGCGGTGAGGCCGAGCACATCGCATACCTCGGTCGCTTCAGCCATGGAGTGGTCCTTTCACTGTGCGAGTCCTTGCATCTATACGTCCGCAGGGCGCTGTTTCGCAATGGATGACTTGAATATGAAGACCAGGTGCAATGATCGGGGATCGAGTGTTGCCAGGACTTGCGCGAATGCCTGAGCTGATTGCCGATCGGGAAGTGGACATCACGCGCGACGTCTGTCCGATGACCTTCGTGCGCACGCGGCTGGCGCTGGACCGGCTCA
>JANOOM010000613.1:0-7301 GCA_031421335.1 Armatimonadota bacterium | reverse complement strand
ACCCTTCCCTAACAGGGAGGGGTCGGCGCTTGCGCCGGGGGTAGGTCATGTACCGCCCCGCATCGGGTACAATTAGTGTCAAGTAATAAGACGACCTGTAGGGCGCCGTACGAACAAGCGCGATGGGATTTGGGAGACGTTGGTTCCGTGAGCGAATGCATCCATTTTGTCGGCATCGGCGGGGCGGGGATGAGCGGCATGGCCCGCGTCCTCGCCCGCCAGGGCGTGGCCGTGACCGGCTCGGACCTACGCGAGTCGGCTACGCTCGAGTCGCTGCGGCGCGAGTCGGGCATCCGGGCCGAGGCGGGCCACGAGGCCGCCCACTTGAACGGGGCGACCCTTGTCGTCGCCTCCGCCGCCGTCAAGAAAAACAACCCTGAGATGGTCGCCGCCCGCGCCCGCGGCATCCCGGTCATCTCGCGCGCCGAGATGCTGGGCCGGCTGATGGCCCGCTACCGCCGCTCGGTCGCGATCTCGGGGACGCATGGCAAGACGACCACGACGGGCATGATGGCCATGGTGCTGGAAGCGGGGGACCTGGACCCGACCGTCTTGATCGGCGGCGACCTGCCCGCGTATGGCGGCAACGCCCGCCTGGGCGCAAGTGACGTGTTCCTGGCCGAAGCCTGCGAGGCGTATGACTCGTTTTTGGACCTCGTGCCGCAGATCGCCGTCATCACCAACATTGAAGCCGACCACCTGGACTACTACGGCGATTTGGACAACGTTTTGCGCTCGTTCCGCAAGTTTCTGTCCCAGGTGACCGGGACCGTCATCCTGCCCATTTTCGATGAGAACGCCCGCGCGCTGGCCCGTGACCTCAGCGGCCCGGCCCTCGTCACCTACGCCCTCGCCGCTGATGCCACTCTGCGGGCGGACGACATAGACAGTGAGGGGGCAAATCCCAGCTACACCGCTGTCTGGCACGGCCAGGCTCTGGGGCGCATTACGTTGGGCGTGCCCGGCGTTCACAACGTCGCCAACTCGCTCGCCGCCGCCGCCGCTGGTCTGACTTTGGGTGTGCCGTTCGCTCAGATCGCCGAGGGCCTGCGCTGCTTCGTCGGGACGGGGCGCCGCTTCGAGCGGCTGGGGGAGACGCCCGCCGGGGTCCTCATCATAGACGACTATGCCCACCACCCGACCGAGATCCGCGCCACCCTGGCCGCCGCTCGTTCCGCTTATCCCGGACGCCGCATCGTCGCCGTGTTTCAGCCGCACCTACCCTCACGCACGCGCGACTTCAAAACCGAGTTCGCTGAGAGCTTCGAGGCGGCGGGCCATGTCGTCCTGACCGACATCTTTCTGGCCCGCGAGCAGCCCCTGGAGGGCGTCACCGGCGCGGGTCTGGCCGCCCTGACCGCCGACCGGCGCGGCGCAGAGCATGTCACTTATGTCGCCGACAAGGCCGCCCTGCCCGCCCGCCTGGCTGAAATCGTCCGCCCCGGCGACCTGGTCTTGATGCTGGGGGCGGGTGACATCCGGGCAGCGGGCGAGGGGCTGCTGTTCTTATGACACATAAACTCAAAGTCGCCGTGCTGATGGGCGGGACGAGTGCCGAGCGCGAAGTGTCGCTGTCTACGGGCCGGCAGATCTTGAACGCGCTGGACATTGGAAAATATACGGTCTACGCTCTGGACACCGCATCGGGCCAGAAGGTCTTGCCCGCTGGCGTCACCCAGCCGATCGGCCTGCTCCATGCGCCGGACGGTGAAACGGAGATCACGTCTCTGCCGCAGCTCCCGCAGGCCGCGCCCGAGGACAAGCCCGACGTCGTCTTCATCGCCCTGCACGGGCGCGGCGGCGAGGATGGCACCGTTCAGGGGATGCTGGAAGTGCTGGGCCTGCCTTACACCGGCAGCGGCGTCCTGGCGAGCGCTCTTGCCATGGACAAGGCCATGAGCAAGCGCGTCCTGGTGGGCGTCGGTGTTCTGATGCCGGGCGACCGAACCATCCGGCGCGGCCAGCCCTCACTCGGCGGTGACCTGATGGTCCCGCTCATCGTCAAGCCGAACGCTCAGGGGTCTACCATCGGCATGACCGTCGTGAATCAGGCCGATGAATTGGAAGAAGCAATCAAGACTGCTTTCGAGTACGACGTCACCGTCTTGGTCGAGCAGTTCATCACCGGCACCGAGATCACCGTTCCGATCCTGGGCAACGACACCTTGGAAATACTGCCCATCGTCGAGATCGTCCCCGTCGGCGGGTTCTACGACTACGAGGCCAAATACACGGCGGGCGCGACCGACGAGATCGTCCCCGCCCGTATCCCCGACGCCGTCGCCGCCGAGGCGCGGCGCATCGCCGAACTCTGCCACCGGACGTTGGGGTGTCGGGGTATGTCCCGCACCGACATGATCGTGACGGCCGACGGTGAGATTTATACGCTGGAGATCAACACGATCCCCGGCATGACTCCGACCAGCCTGCTGCCCCGCTCGGCCTCGGCGGCGGGCTACAGCTTCGCGCAGCTTCTGGACCGGCTCATAGACCTCGCACTGGAATGACCAAGATGCACAAGCCGACGCGCACGCGCCTGACCGTCACTGAGGGCCACACCGACGACCCGAAAGTGGCCAATCATGCCCCCTTCAAGAAGCGGAGCAGCCAGCACCCCCGGAACTGGAACCGTGTACTCAAGCGGGTCGCCTTGTGCCTCTTCATCGCCGAGGCCGGCGTTCTTCTGCTTGCGAACCCCGCCCTGCGCGTCACCCAGGTGCGCGTCGAGGGGGCGCAGACGCTGACTCCCGACCAGGTCTATGCCGAAGCGAAAGTGCCGCACCGGACCAATATCTTCTGGATGCTCCGCCAGCCCTTCGCCAAGCGGCTCCAGGCCGACCCCCTTATAGACCACGCTTCGTGCTCCATCGAGCTGCCCCACCGGCTCGTCCTCCGCGTGACCGAGCGGCAGCCGCGCGCCGTCCTCGCCGCCGCCGGCCGGTTCTGGCTGCTGGACAAAACGGGCGTACCATACCAGGAACTCGACCGCCCGCTCGCGCCCCTGCCCATCATCCAGGCGGCCCCGTCCCTCCTACCCGCCGAGATGCCCTTGGGCAAACCGCTCGGAAACGCCTGGCTGCCCGATGCCCTGCGGCTGCTGGCCCTACTCGGGACGGCCCCGAATCTGGGCGGCGCAAAAATAGTGGTTGACCAAAACCTGAATTTATGCTTAAATAGAAGGAATGAGCCGCAAATTCGCCTCGGCCAGCCCGACGCGCTGCCGCTGAAGGTAACTCTGGCCTCCGAGACATTGGGCGCTCTCTCCCGGCAGGCCGCCTATATTGATGTGAGTTGCCCCCAGCAGCCGGTCTTCATGCCGCTCAAAGAGACGGGTCAAGACACTGACCAGGGCGCGGAAGCGCCGCGCCGGGATCGGAATGGACACGATGGACCTGAACCCCATACCAACTAATCGGCTGATCGACCGGCGACCAGAGCGCGCCCCTGGGCAGGACCGCCGCGCCTGGTGGGCCACCTTGTTCGGCCTGTGCGGGCTACTCGGGGCCATGCTAGGCTTGTCGGTGCGGACGCAGACCGCGAAGCAGCATTTGGACGAACTTGACAAACAGCATGGCGGCGAGATGTTGGTTAAGGCGAACTCCGACTTGCAGCGTCGCATCACCCAACTCCAGAAGGACAACGGACAGTTTACTAAGTCCGCGCCCACGGACACGGAGCGGCTGAAGCTGCTGTCCAAAGAGACCGAAAAGGCCCAGACCTTCGCCGGCCTGACCGACGTCAAAGGGCCAGGCGTCATCGTCACACTGAACGACAGCAAAAAGCCCTCGGTGGATATGCCGCCCGGCTTCGCGCCGCCGAACATCATCCACGATACCGACATCGCCGCCGTAGTCAACGAACTGAAAGCGTCCGGCGCGGAGGCGATCTGCGTCAACGGCCAGCGCATCGTCGCGGTCAGCCCGATCCGGTGCGTCGGGCCGACCATCATGGTGAATTTCGCGCCACAGTCCCCACCGTTCGTCATCAAAGCCATCGGCGACCCTAAAACACTGAAGGCCGGCGTGGAACTGCCCGGCGGGGTCACCAAAGACATCGTGGCCTATGACCCGACCATGTTCACCACGCAGATCGCAAAACAGCCCCTGGTCATCCCCGCCTACGCCGGCGGTGGGACCGACCCGAAGTTCGCGCGGCCCGTGAGCCAAGTCTCCGAAACGGGCAAGAAGTCCGGAGAGTAAGGCAGTTTCATGGCCTGGTTTGCGCTGCTGGCGGGTGCCTTGGGCTTCGCCTTCGTTTATTTTTCTGGGGCGACATTGCCGACGCAGTACGCGCAGTATTTGTCGCTTGCGGCCCTGGCCGGCCTGGACGCGCTGATCGGTGGGGTGCGGGCCGGGACGGAAGGGAAGTTCAAGAGCAACGTCTTCATCTCGGGCTTCTTCACGAACACCCTGCTGGCCGCCTTCCTCTCCTATTTGGGCGAAGTCCTAGGGCAGCCGCTGGGGCTGGCGGCCGTGGTGACACTGGGCGGGCGCATCTTCGTGAACCTGTCCATCATCCGGCGCCACTGGCTGGAAGGGCGCGCGGACGAGGGCCGGAACGGGATGGTGGCGGGGCCGCCGCCTGTTGAGACACTCTCGCTGGAACAGTCATCGGAAGAGCATAAACAGGCGCAGTCCCAGCAAGTCTAAATCTTAACAAAGGGCGCGTCAAAGACGAGGGGAGCATAGGAGGTGGCAAGGGACTGCGTGGTGGGCTTAGACATCGGGACGACCAAGGTGTGTACCGTCGTCGCCGAGATTGAAGAGCCGGGCCGCATCAACATCGTGGGCGTCGGCAACAGCCTCTCGGGCGGAATCCGCAAGGGGGTCGTCATTGACATTGATAGTGCCGCCTCGGCCATCATTGACAGCGTCGAGAAGGCCCGCGCCATGTCCGGCTACGAGATCCACCGGGTCATCGTGGGTGTCACCGGCGAGCATGTCGCGTCCCTCAACTCGCGCGGCGTGGTCGCCATCACCCACGCCTCCCGCGAGATCACCGAGGACGATGTCGCCCGCGTCCAGGATCAGAGCCGTGTCATCGTGCTGCCGCCTGACCGCGAGATCATCCATGCCATCCCGCGCTCGTATTCGATTGATGGACAGAGCGGCATCCGCTTCCCGGTCGGCATGTCCGGCACCCGTCTCGAAGTCGAGACCCACATCGTGACGGGGGCGGTGACGTTTTTGCAGAACGTCGCCAAGTGCGTCCACAAGGCGGGCCTCAGCATCGAAGCCACCGTGCTGGAGCCGATCGCGACTGCAGAAGCGGTGCTGCTGCACGATGAGAAGATGCTGGGCGTTTGCATCGCCGACATCGGTGGCGGGACCACCGACATCGCCGTGTTCGTGGACGGCGACATTTACTACTCGTCGGCGATCCCGGTCGGCGGCAACCACGTCACCCACGACATCAGCGTCGGCCTGCGCGCCTCGCACGAGGAGTCGGAGCGGGTCAAGCGCGAGCAGTCGGCGGCGACGGCGGACCAGATGGACCCGGACGCGCTGTTCGAGGTCCTGAGCCTCGGGAGCGACGAGGCCCGCCTCCTGCCCCGGCGCATCCTGGCCGAGATCGTCGAACCGCGCATGCACGAGCTGTTCTTGATGGTCCGGCAGGAGGTCCTGAAGTCGGGCTATCACAACCTGCTCCCCGCTGGCATCGTGCTCTCGGGCGGCGGGTCCCAACTCGCCGGGGCCGCCGAGCTATGCCAGCGGGTGACCGGCATGCCGACGCGCATCGGCAGCCCGCGCGACGTCGGCGGCATCTCGAACGACCTGCGCTCGCCGGTCTATGCGACCGCCATCGGCCTGGTCCAATACGGGGCACTGCACCACCACGCATCCCACCAGGGGCAGCACGAGAACTCGCTGATGGGCAAGTTCCAGCGCTTCTTCGCGCGCATCACGGCGCGCATCGCGGGCGGGCAGTAGGCAAAAGCCATGGCGATTGCGTCTCCTGCACTAGAATCCGACACGACCGTTCACGAGCGCGAAGAGATCTATCAGTGGCTGCGTGATCAGGCAGACCGGCTGGGCCTCCACATTGTCTTGTCTGAAGATGATGCCCGTATGCGGAGCGGCTACCTTTACCTGTCGGTCTATATCCGTGAGGCCCGCGACCCCTACGACTTCGCTGTCAAGAGCCAGATGCTGGAAGACACTTGGAACGACCGAGAACTTCAGCCTGAACCTCCTCTCTATCTCACGCCGGAGAAAAGCCCGGAGCAACGGGCGATCTGGCAGCGGCTCTGGGAATCCAGAGACCGCAAGACCGAGGCTGCCAACACCGTCGCGGAGGCGGGCGATGATATTACGCAGCAAGCGGCACTGAATGAACTGCGCGCGGCGCGGGCGGAAGAACTTCGGGCGGAAAAAGAGTATAATGCTTTGTATGAGCTTGACCGCGTCGCCTAGGAGGCGCACCCGCGCGTCATTGATCGAATCAGACCACCAAATATAGATACGCTTTAGACGCTTCTAAAGGAGACGAATTTCACATGGCACTCGGAATACGAGACGACGCGGCGCCCTTCGCCAAAATTAAAGTGATTGGCTGCGGCGGCGGCGGCACGAACGCCGTCAATCGCATGATCGAGGCGGGCCTGACCGGGGTCGAGTTCATCGCGATGAACACCGACATTCAGGTCCTGGACATCTCGGCCGCTGACTATAAACTCCAGCTCGGCGAGAATCTGACGCGCGGGCTGGGCGCGGGCGGCAACCCCGAGGTGGGCCGATCGGCCGCCGAGGAGTCCAAGAGCGACATCAAGAAGGCGCTCGAAGGCGCTGATATGGTGTTCATCACGGCCGGCATGGGCGGCGGGACGGGAACGGGGTCGGCCCCGGTCATCGCCGAGATCGCCAAAGATCTAGGCATACTGACGGTCGCCGTCGTCACCAAGCCGTTTAAGTTTGAAGGCCCGCGCCGCTCGCGCCTGGCCGACGAGGGCGTGGACAACCTCAAAGACAAAGTGGACACCGTCATCATCATCCCGAACGACCGCCTGCTGGGCGTCGTCGAGAAGCGGGCCACCCTGGTCGAAGCCTTCAAGGAGGCCGACGACGTGCTGCGGCAGGGCGTCCAAGGCATCTCGGACATTATCACCATTCCGGGCATCATCAACGTGGACTTCGCCGATGTGCGCGCCATCATGCTGAACGCCGGGACCGCCCTCATGGGCATCGGCGTCGCCTCCGGCGACCACCGGGCCGTGGACGCTGCCCAGGCGGCTATCGCTTCGCCGCTGCTCGAAACCAGCATCGAGGGCGCGCGCGCGGCCCTGATCAACATCACCGGTGGCC
>JANOOM010000612.1:0-2236 GCA_031421335.1 Armatimonadota bacterium | reverse complement strand
GGCGCGGCCCGCGTTCCCTCCCCACTCCTTCTCGACCAGCGCTTCCTGCGCGGCGAACGCGCCGTATCGGTGCGTGCCGTAGGCGCGGATGCGGACGCCCGGCGCTAGAACGATCCCCAGCCGCAGCGTGGCCGCGTGCAGCTTCGCCCCGGACGAGCCGACGGCGGCGATGCGCGCCCGCAGGTCTAGGTCCAGGACCCCGCTCGCCGCCGGAGCCTGGGCGTGGCCCGCACTCAGCGCCCCCATCAGCAGGGCGCCGGTACAGAGGAAGGGTATCAGTTTCCTCAACAGATAAGAGAATGTCATACGCCCAATTATGGCTGGAAAGGGCCGGCCACGTTAGAGCAGCCTAAAGCACGAGCGGACGACTGCCGATAACAGGAAAAATACGGGGCGACCTGAGAGGCAGTACCCATGCGACCGATCACGACCTTAGTTTGTTTGTCCCTCGGCGTCCTCGCCGCCAGGCCGGTGGCCCACGCCGACGGCCTCACCGGCAGAGTCTCGCTGCCACGCGGCGCGGCGCGCGAGGCCGTCGTCTATCTGGAAGGCGGCGCGAAGGCGCCCCCGCTGGCCCGCGCCATGGTGGACCAGCGCGATAAGATGTTCGAGCCGCACGTCCTGGTCGTGACGCGCGGCACGACGGTCCGGTTCCCGAACGACGACACCATCTTCCACAATGTTTTTGCCTACTTCCAGGCCAAGAAGTTCGACCTGGGCATGTACCCGCGCGGCGCGACCAAGTCCATCACCTTTGATAAGGCGGGCCTCGTCGTCCTGCTCTGCAACGTCCACTCGGACATGAGCGCCTACATCATGGTCGTGGACACCCCTTATTACGCCGTCACCGACGCCCAGGGCCGGTTCCACATGCCGAACGTGCCGCCCGGCGCCTATACCCTTCATGCCTGGCACGAGAGCGGGGCCGAGCAGACGCGGGCTGTGACGGTCGGCCCGCACACGGCCCCACTCGCCCTGGCACTGGCGCGGAAATAGCCCCATGAGACTGATGGGCCTCAGCCTGCGCGCCAAGATACTCCTGCTCGTCGCCGGCACGGCGGTCGGCCTCGTGTCCGTCATCCTGCTCGCCTTCACCGTCCTCGTCTCGCGCGAGATGGGGCGGTCGGTCCGCGCCGACGTCAGCGCGACCGGAGGCGTCCTGGGCCAGCTCCTGCGCGAGCGAGCCGCCGTCCTGCGCGGCCAGGCGCGGCTGATCGCCGACGAGCCGGCCCTGCGCGCGGCCATCAGCACCCATGACCCGGCGACGGTGCTGGAACGGGCGCGTGACTACCACCAGAAGATGGCCGTGGACGAGGTCATCGTGACGGGCCTCGACGGCCATGTGCTGGCAGACACGCACGACCCGGCCCATGCCGGAGCGGACCTGAGCGGCGATGCCGGTATCGCCGCCGCCGTCGGCGACCGAGAGTGGCAGGGGGTGGTCGCGCGCCGGGGGAGGCTGATGCTGGCCGTCAGCGAGCCGGTGCGGATCGGCGCCTACCCCTGGGGGGCCTTCACGGCTTATCGCGCCATTGACCCCTCCGTCGCGGCCCACCTGCGTGCTTCTCTCGGCACAGAGGTGGCTTTCCTCTACCAGGGCCGCGTCGTGGGCGCCTCCTGTCCGCTGCCCGATCGCCTGCCTACCCCGCAGGCGCCCACCGTGGTGACGCTTCGGGGCGCCCGCTTCTTCGCCCTCTACGCCCCCCTGCCGGACACCGACTCCCGCGCCGGTATGGGCTTCCTCACCCTGCGCCCCTACGGGCCAGCGATGGCGCTCTACCACCGCTGCCTTCTGGCGTTCCTGGCCGCCTCCGCCGTCACCCTCCTGCTGGCCCTCGCTGGGGGCGCCTTCCTCGCCCGCGGCCTGACCCGCCCATTGGGCGGCGTCGTCCGGGCCGCCGAGACCCTGCGCCGTGGGGAATGGCCGGAGCGGTTTGAAGGGCGGCGGGCCGACGAGATCGGCCTGCTCCAGACCGTCTTCAACGAGATGTCCGACTCGCTGCGCGGCAGCCAGGAGCGCCTGCTCGCCCTCATTGACGCCGACCCCCTGACCGGCCTGGACAACCACCGCCGCTTCCAGGAGCGACTCGAACAGGAAGCGAAGCGCTGCACCCGCTCCGGCGAGAGCCTGTCACTGCTGCTGCTGGACTTGGATCACTTCGGGGCTTACAACCAGCGCCACGGTCACGCGGCGGGAGACCAGGCAGTGCAGGACGTGGCCCAAGCGCTCCAGACC